>JAMPKV010000012.1 GCA_039962225.1 Microcoleus sp. AS-A8 | reverse complement strand
GATGAAAATCCAACCTGCCTCTGGGTCGGTGTCGAGAGTTTTGGCGATATGGTTTTTGAAGTCTTGTTCAGTACGAGTGGCACCAATAGAAGGGTTAATCACCTCACCTTTGGGACAGGATAATCGGAGTAGCTTTAGGACTGGGCATGGCTTAAGTTATCGTGACTCACACCAAGCCTGATGACACAGGCTATTCTAAAGTTTACCCCTAGTTGTCACCCCACTCTAGACTGGTGGGTTATTTCTGCCGCGCTGCACTAGTACAGCGTGGCTAAAATAAGTGACCAGCTTAAGTCGGTTCGGGAAACCCTTTAAATTTCCAGACAAAAGGTTTAGCCAGAGTGCGGTTGAAGTAGTTAATAAAATCAAGAATCTTCTGCTTTAGGTCTTCAGGAGAAGTAAAATTACTGCGTTTAAGTAAGCGCCGCCCTAAAATCGAGAACCAACACTCGATTTGATTGAGCCAAGAAGTGTGCTTGGGAATGTAAACAAAGCGAATGCGGTGGCTCTCATTAGACAAAAAAGCTGCGCGTGTTGCCATTGATTTGAGGATGCCCGATGCACCTTTAACCCCCAAATCTGTCTGGATGCCACAACGTCGATTAACTAAATCTACTAAAGATTCAGATTGATGAATATTGAGTTGATCGACAATGAAAATCCATCCCGCTTCTGGGTCAGTATCAATCGTGGCGTTAATGTGTCGGGCGAAATCTTCTTCTGTACGAGTTGCCCCAATCGTTGGCGCAATCAGTTGCCCTTTAGCAATATGCCAGTTGCCAATCAGAGTGACAGTCCCGTGGCGAATATATTCTTGCTTCAATGCGTTCTACTCGTTTTGGCTTCATGGGGTGAGAGGGATAAGTCCTCTCCAAGGCTTGGATACCTGTCATTTCATCGGTACTGACCACATGGATACCTTGCTTGAGTAATTCTATTGCTTCGATATGTAGCTCACAGATGTACTTTAGCTGTTTCCTAAATCCTACTGGGTCTTCTGGATTAGAGTTTAACCAGTAACGATGGAGATGAGGTTGTAGCGTTGCTTCATGCGTAAAAAACGCCCCACACTACGGGGTGAAATTTTCTCCACAATCCCCCGCATTTGCGCTTCAGTTGCTAATTCGGTTGATGTCCAATGACTTACTGGATGTTGTGATTGCTGGGGATCTTCACAGGCAATCGCGATGATTTGTACTGCCTGTTCCACACTGAAGAATTTGGGGGTTCCTGGACGTGGCGCATCATTCAAAATGCTCTCAATCATCTTCCTCAAGTGCTTATCACTTACCTGTTTTTGTTCCGCAACTGCCAGTTGCTCCCCCGCTTCCAGCCATCGCTGTCGCCACATCCTTACTCGCCTACGGTGTAGTTGTAACTGATGACTTAGTTCTGTGTTGTTGATGCCTCCAGCCGCGCCTTGAATTACCTTGGCTCTTGTCACCAGTCGATAGGCATTAGTCCTGTGACTCGCTATGTGTTCTAGCTGTTTTCGTTGTCTATCCGACAGGTTTATAGCCTGAGCGTTAGGATTCGGCATTAATTTCAAGGCTCAAAGTACTTCTTCCCACTTGACGGGAGCATCTTTAAGTTTATCCCTTTTTGCCTCCTTTTTTAACTGGTCACTTATTTTTGCCAGCCTGGTCTAGTCCCAGCCCCGACGCCCTAATCCCTCTCAAAATAAGTCCTGTGGCATCGTTCCCATATGATCTTTTAATTTAAAAATAGCGTATGAAATCTGGAGAGGTAAGAATATGTCTTTAACAGGCCATGTGTATTCAAGCGGTTTTAAGCTCCAGTATATTGTTGAGGGTAACGGGCTTCCTACCCTCGTGGTTGGAAGTTCACTGTATTACTCAAGAACGTTTTCTAACAATCTTCGTAACAGTCTAAAGTTGGTCTTTGTCGATCATCGAGGTTTCTCACCTCAGAATGATTGTAAAGATACTTCTGCGTACCAGTTAGACTTACTGGTTGATGATATTGAACTCGTTAGGAAAGAGTTAGGATTTGACAAGATTATTGTTATTGGTCATTCAGGCCATGCATTTATGGCACTGGAGTATGCCAAGAAATATCCTGCAAATGTGTCTCATGTGGTAATGATGTGTGTAGGTCCGAGTTACTCCCATGAAGGGCATCTGGCATCGTTACGATATCTGAATGATTCTGTTTGTCCTGAGCGTAAAGCAGCTCTTGCTAAAAACCTGGCTAGGTTGCCTCAAGAAATCTCCGCCGCACCTGAGAAAGCCTTTATTACGTATTGCCTGCTCATGGGACCCAAAAGTTGGTTTGACTACAACTATGACGCGACAGAACTTTGGGAAGGTGTAGAAGTAAATATGGCTGTGTTTGATTATGTCTGGGGCGAGGTTTTTCGCGACATCGATATTACTGAGAACTTAGATAAGTTGCTTTCCCCTGTGTTTCTTGCTCTTGGTCGCTATGACTACTTCGTTCCACCAGCGTATTTGTGGGAAGGAGTGAGAGACAAGTTCAGTAATCTTACTATCCGTATATTTGAGAAGAGCAGTCATGCGCCTCACTTTGAAGAGCCAGAGCTATTCGATAAAGAGTTGATCGAGTGGCTTTTCAATAGCTAACCCTTCGTTTCATAGTCAACCCAACATTTTCTTTTCTCCTTATCCTTAGTTTTAACTACTTCCTGAAAGCAATCTTTTCTAGATTGGATTCAGGCTAAAACCTAATTCAAGCCATATTGGACGCCATGTTAGATTCTCTTGACAATTAGCTCTTACCCTCCTCGTGCGCTAGTGTTTTTTAGAGAAGGTCTAACCAATGGGAATAGACACAGATGTTCGGTCGTGACTGAAAGGGATTTGCGGATAAATTCTTATGCTCCCTACGCCAGAAAAAAATTCGATGGTATCAAACGATAGAAACCGTGTCGTTACCCAATCCCCTCAGGCGATTTGGGTCGCTTGGTGCAAAAAGTTAGTTTCACCTGATGTGATTGCTCCGGTGGTGGTTGGTGTCTTGGTAATCCTGGCATGGGAGATTTTTGTGCAGGTAACTAAGATGCCACCTTACTTGCTGCCAGGGCCGTTTTTAGTGTTTCAAACGTTGATTCGGGATTGGAATGAACTGTTCCCGTCACTCATAATTACCCTGCAAATTACACTTGCGGCTTTTGTAGCAGCGGTGGTTTCTGGATTGTTGGTGGCGATTTTATTTACTCAGAATAAGTGGATTGAACGGAGTTTTTTCCCTTATGCAGTGATTTTGCAAACAACGCCAATTGTTGCGATCGCACCCTTAATTATTATCTGGATGAGGAACAATACTTTTGCTGCTTTGGTGGTTTGTGCCTGGATTGTGGCATTTTTTCCGATTGTTTCTAACACTACTCTGGGACTCAACAGCGTTGACCACAATTTGAGTAATGTGTTTCAGCTTTATAAAGCTTCACGCTGGCAGACTCTGGTGTATCTGCGTTTACCCAGTGCTTTGCCTTATTTCTTGGGAGGATTGCGGATTAGTGGGGGTTTGGCGTTGATTGGTGCGGTGGTGGCGGAGTTTGTGGCGGGGACTGGAGGGACGCGATCGGGTATTGCTTATCAAATTTTAATGGCAAGCTATAATCTGCAAATTCCTCGGATGTTTGCGGCTTTATTGATGACGACAAGTTTAGGTGTAGCCATTTTTGTCGGGTTGACTGTTGTCTCTGACTTTTTGTTGCGTAATTGGCATGAAAGTGCTGTCAAAAGAGAGAATTGACAGAAACGCACTACAGAGACACACAGAGGAGAAAATAGAGAGTACTTTGAACTCTTGAGTTCCTAAATATTAAAGCATTAATTAAATCTGATGATTCCAACAGCGGAACACTACTGGCTGAAAAATGTCCATGTACCTGCGTCAGTCTTAAGCCTCAATGACTCTAGTGTGACAGCCCAGCAAACAGGGGAAGGCTTATGTTTAATGGACCTGGAAATTGCTGAGGGTAATATTGTCCAAATTATCACTGCCGATGCCTGCGATACGGGAGAGACACCAAGTGTAAACTTGCGCGGTGGGCAAGTGTGGCCTTGTTTTGTGGATATGCATACCCATTTAGATAAAGGTCATATTTGGACACGTTCTCCTAATCCTGATGGTACCTTTGACAGTGCTCTTGAAGCCGCAAAAATAGATAGCCAACAGTATTGGCAGGCGGAAGATGTCTATCGTCGCATGGAATTTGGTTTAAAGTGCAGCTATGCCCATGGAACCCAAGCCATCCGTACTCATATTGACTCGTTTGGGCAACAGGCAGAAATTAGTTTAGAGGTATTCAAAGCCCTGCAAAAAGCATGGTGTGAGCAACTAATTTTGCAACCAGTTTCCCTCGTTACTCTCGACTACTATCAAACCCCAGAAGGTGTGGCCTTAGCTGATAAAATTGCAGAATATAAGGGCATTCTTGGGGGAGTGGCTTTTATGAATCCTGACTTAGATGCCCAACTTGATACCCTATTTTCTCTAGCGAAAGAACGGAATTTAAATCTGGATTTGCATACCGATGAAAACAACGATCCAAATTCAATTTGCCTGCAAAAAGTAGCCGCAGCCAGCATCCGTCATGAGTTTACTGGGCAAATTGTTTGTGGTCACTGCTGTAGTTTAGCCGTGCAGGAACCCAATGTCGTCAAAAAAACGTTGGATTTAGTCAAACAGGCAGGGATTGGTATTGTTAGTCTACCCATGTGTAACCTCTATCTTCAAGATAGAAAGCCCAACACTACACCACGCTGGCGGGGAGTAACGTTACTCAACGAATTGAAACAGTACGGTATTTCTGTTGCTGTTGCTAGCGATAACTGTCGCGATCCATTTTATGGTTTTGGCGATCATGATGTTTTAGAAGTGTTTACCCAATCTGTCAGGATTGCCCAGTTAGATATGCCTTATGGAGATTGGCCTTGTGCTGTTACCAAGACATCGGCTGACTTAATGGGTTTGCCGAATCTGGGACGCATTAATGTGGGAATCCCTGCTGATTTAATTTTATTTAAAGGACGTAATTTTAGTGAACTATTATCTCGTCCGCACCATGACCGAATTGTTCTCAGAAGCGGTAGACCAATTAATACGGTGTTACCGGATTATGCAGACCTAGATGATTTAGTAGCAATAGACAGTTTAGGAAAGCAGAAGAGGGCAAGCTTTGATTATTAGCAAAACTTGTTGCATAACATCTCTCTCCATGAGAAATATAGATGCATTGAGTCATGACTGTACTCTCCTAGCTGCTGAAGGACTTACCCATGCACTACCATCTTAGATACTGTCTTGTTACAACCCCTCTGTTGTGGGCTCTGATATCTCCTCTATTGCCTCTCACCTCTGAGTGTTCACCTCTCGTCGCAGGGGCACGAACGACATATAACCAAGGCGCTGAGGCAAAGCGGCTGTTTCCCACAGATGTCAAGCAATCCTCCACAAACCAGCAGCAAGAAGCTTTGGAGATGTATCCAGGAGAGTTGAGCGATCGCACGGCTACGTCTCAACCCTTTCTTGTTGCCCAAAACCAGCCTGCTGCCACAATCGAAGGGACTTGGACGATTGCGGAAGCCCAAACCTCTGATGGGAAGAAGTACACAGGTAGCGTGATTATTCAAAGCCTAGGACGCCTATACAGCCTGTTTTGGAAAACCTCAACGGGGAATCGGTCAGGGCTAGCCTTTTTGGAAGATGGTCGCCTCTTTGTCGGTTGGGGTACGGATGAAGAGGCAGGAAGCGGCATTGTGATTTACAAAATTGGCAAGGATGGCACCTTAGAGGGCAAGTGGACAACAGCCTCTGCGGGAGGTGAAATTGGAACGGAAAAATTGACCGGCGGCACACCCGGACAACTCGAAGGAGACTATCAGGTAGTTGGCACCAATCCCGGTAGTGGAGGTCGATACAAGGGCGTTTTAAATATTAGAAAGACGGGTGATACCTATCAACTTTCCTGGGCTGTGGGAACGAGTTTTCGAGGTGTCGGTATGCGAACTGGCGATTGGCTGATCGTGAGTTGGGGACAATCGGGTCAGCTGGGTGTCACTGATTTTGCCATTAAGGGGAACGGAGCAACGGGTCGCTGGGCCTTCTTCAATCAACCTAAACTCGGTGTAGAGAACCTCGTCCGCCGTCAAGACGTTGCCCAACCAGGAAACGGAAACGCTTCAGATTGGGAATTTGACAAGTAATACCAAATCCGACTTTATCTAGCTTGCGGATGGAGAACTGACCCATGCATCTTCCTTTTCCTCGCATTAGTGTTTTTGTGATCGCCATCTCGGTTTTTCTGATTGCTCAGGCGCGAGATTTGACCCTAGCCGCGACCCCTGTTAAACGTTCCGACTCCTTAGCTCAAACACCAACCCCTCAAGACCGAAACGCTGAGGTGGAGCAACTGCAACAAGAAGCTAACAGGCAACTCAATAGAAGTCAATTTCGAGAAGCATTGGCAAACTATCAACAGATTCTGGCGATTCAAAGAAAAATGGGTCAGTTGCCGAACCGCGATCGCGTGGCTTTACGCAAGAGTGAACGGATGACCCTCAACACCATTGCCACCATATATGTGCGTCTGGGTGAGTACACTCAATCGCTGAATTACTACCAGCAAGCCTTAGCCATTGCTAAAGAATTAAATGACCCCGACCGTGAAGTCACCACACTCAACAGCATGGCGAGAGTTTATACCCGTCTGGGCGACTATACCAAAGCGCTGGACTACTTGCAGCAAGCGCTCGCCCGTGGTCAACAATCAAACAACCCCGACCGTAAAGTAACCACACTCAACAGCATCGGGGAAGTTTACGAAAATCTCGGTCAGTATGCCAAAGCACTGGAGTACCTACAACAAGCTGTAACCATTCGCCGAGAATTAAACGATCCCTATGGTGAAGCGACGGCACTCAACAATATTGGGGAAGTTTACGAAAATCTGGGTCAGTATCCCAAAGCACTGGAGTACTACCATCAAACCTTAGCCATCCGTAGCACCGTGCGCGACCTGGCTGGGGAAGGAATGGCCCTCAACAGCATTGGAGGCGTTTACGCCCGTCTGGGTCAGTATCCTAAAGCCCTAGAGTTTTTTCAGCAAGCGCTAAGGAGGACAACTACGCTGGAGAATCGCCTCGGTAGAGGCATGGCATCCAATAACGTGGGGGAAATATACGCTCGTCTGGGTCAGTATACCAAAGCACTGGGGTTTCTCAACCAAGCCTTAGTCATTCGCCAAGCTATCAGCGATAACGCAGGTGAAGGAACGACTCTCAACAGCCTGGGAGAAGTTTATGCTCGTCTGGGTGAGTATTCCGAATCGCTACAGCACTTTCAGCAAGCCTTAGCGATCCGTCGCGAGATTGGTGATAAGGCGGGTGAAGGCCGAACGCTGAGCAATATCGGTATCCTACTCACTAAACAGAATCAGCCAGAATTAGCGATCCTTTTCTACAAACAATCGGTCAATGTTACGGAAGGAATTCGGCGCGAGATTAAAGGGTTATCACGGGAGGCACAGCAGTCTTTTCTAGAAACCGTTGCAGGTCGATATCGCCGTTTAGCTGACTTGCTGCTACGGCAAAATCGGGTGCTTGAAGCCCAACAAGTCCTCGACCTCCTAAAAGTTCAAGAACTCGACGATTATCTGCGTAACGTGCGAGGTAACCAAGTAACCCAGCAAGGTGTTGATTATCTGCCATCCGAACAGCAACTCTTAACTCAATTTAATAACAAGCTCTCTTCTGTCGTACAACTGGGCAAAGAACTTAACGAACTGCAAACGATACCCCAGGCAGAACGCACTCCGCAGCAAGAGCAACGGCGGCGTCAACTCGAAGCGAACCAACGGGAAACTCTACGAGAATTTGCGAACTTCATCCGTTCTCCGGAAATTGTAGCTAGTGTCCAGCAACTGAACCGCACGACAGGTCGCGAAAATCTAGATTTAAAAACCCTCAGAAGTCTACAAGATAACCTGAAGAAACTCGACCAAAAAGCTGTTCTCCTTTATCCCCTCGTGCTTGAAGACCGCCTGGAATTGGTACTCGTGACCCCCTATACGCCTCCAATTCGTCGCGCTGTACCCGTCAAACGGGAAGACCTCAACCGCGTTATTGTCGAGTTTCGTTCTGCCCTAACCAATCCTCAGGCTGATGCTAAAATTCCGGCGCAACAGCTCTACAACTGGCTGATCAAACCCATTGAACCTGCTGTTAGTGAAGCCAAGGCTCAAACCATCATCTATGCCCCAGATGGACAACTGCGTTACATTCCTCTGGCGGCTTTGTATGACGGCAACCAGTGGCTGGTGCAAAAGTATCGAGTGAATAACATTACCGCCCTCAGCCTGACGGAATTTAACACCAAACCCCAAAGCCCTAAGATTTTAGCGGGTGCCTTTGCTCAGGGCAACTTCAATGTCCAGGTGGGCGATCGCCAATTTAGCTTTGATGGACTGCCTTTTGCAGGTCAGGAAGTGGAAGCCATTGCGGCTGAAGTTCCAGGTACCACCAAACTCCTTGACCGCGAATTCAGTGAAACTGAGACTGTAGCACGGATGAGCGACTATTCAATTGTTCACTTAGCGACCCATGCCGCTTTTGTGACTGGGAAGCCGGAAGATTCTTTTATTTTATTTGGCAATGGCGATCGCGCAACGTTCCCTGATGTCGAACTCTGGCCTCTCACCAATACCGATTTAGTCGTGCTTTCGGCCTGTGAAACGGGTGTCGGTGGACAGTTGGGCAACGGCGAAGAAATTTTAGGCTTTGGTTACCTAATGCAACAGGCTGGTGCTAAGGCAGCTGTAGCATCTTTGTGGACTGTTGACGATGGCGGGACACAAACCTTAATGAATGCTTTCTATGCAGTCCTAAAAAATGGCAACACCACAAAAGCCGAAGCCCTACGTCAGGCTCAAATTGCTTTAATTACAGGTGACTATACAGCATTGGGACAATCGCGGGGTTTAGGCGTGCGGCAAGAGATTAGAAACAGTCGGCCAGCACAGGTTACTAACCGCCTCAGCCATCCTTACTACTGGGCACCGTTCATCTTGATTGGCAATGGATTGTAAACTGATGGCACGAAGATAACTTGGCTCGTAGTTAGCGCTTGAGCGCTCAAGCGCCAACTACAAACGTTACTAGATACTCAAATCCCAAATTCTCGACCCCCCGTTTGTCTTCTCTAGGCACAATGTAAAATCTAAAATCGAAAATCCAATGACCTCGATTACCCCTAAACCTGTGGATTGGGATGCCATCGCCTCGGAACTGGCTGGCATCGAAATCATTAGCGATCGCACCCAGATTACCAAATTGTCTCTAGACTATTACCATTTCAGCCCAGTCCTGCAACAAAAGCTGGCTGACAAGCGAGCAGATTTAGTCGTTCGTCCCACTAATGAGGAAGAAGTTCTGCGAGTGGCGGCAGTCTGTGTCAAGTATCAGATACCGCTAACCGTGCGAGGGGCAGGTACGGGTAACTATGGGCAGTGTATCCCCCTACAGGGTGGCATAATTCTGGATACCACGCGGATGCAGGGCATTCGCTGGATTAAACCCGGATTAGCTTGTGTGGAACCTGGGGTGAAACTGTCGGCATTTGATAAACAGGCACGCGAGATGGGTTGGGAATTGCGGATGGTGCCCTCAACCTACCGCACGGCAAGCATTGGCGGGTTTATTGGGGGAGGCAGTGGGGGAATTGGTTCAATTACTTATGGGCAATTGCGCGATCGCGGCAATCTTCACGCTGTCCGTGTCGTTACTCTAGAAGATGAACCCCGTGTGATTGAACTACGTGGGGATGACGTACAAAAAGTCAATCATGCTTATGGCACGAATGGCATTATCACCGAATTAGAAATTCCCCTTGCCCCGGCTTATGCTTGGGCTGAAATTATTGTCGTCTTTGATGACTTCATGACGGCGGCAAGATTTGGTCAAGCCCTTGCTCATAGCGATGGTTTAATGAAGAAGCTGATCAGCATTCATGCATGGCCAATTCCTTCCTACTTTACCGCCCTCAAAAATTACCTTCCCGAAGGCAAGCACTGTGCCTTAGTGATGGTTGCCGAGTCTTGCCTAGAACCGTTCCAAGATTTAGTTCGAGAGTATGGGGGTCAAGTTACTTATCAAAAACCTGCTCAAGAAGCCAGTAAGGGAACCAGCTTAGTAGAATTTACGTGGAATCATACCACCTTACACGCCCGCAGCGCTGACCCCTCCCTAACTTATCTCCAAACGTTCTTTTTTACCCTAGAGCGAGTGGAGCATCTCTATCATCATTTTGGTGATGAGGTATTGATGCATTTGGAATTCCTGCGGACGAATGGGCAAGTGATTCCCGGCGGACTGCAAGTGGTGCGCTATACGAGCGAAGAACGCCTCAACGAAATCATTCACTATCACGAAGAAAAGGGAGCTTTAATTGCCAATCCTCACACCTACATCCTGGAAGATGGGGGGATGAAAACCATTAATGTTGAGCAATTAAAGTTTAAAGAACAGGTTGACCCTTATGGATTGCTGAATCCCGGTAAGATGAGAGCTTGGCTGGAGCGGTAATATAACATCGGGGTGGACAATGTCCACCCCTTTTGCATCTTAATCTATATTGACATTCTCCGCAGAACGGAGATTCTTGTTTCAGCGACATCCCTTAACGCTGAAAGTCTCCCTTCAGCCGACAGAGGGGCAAATCTCCACAAGCGTGAATTCCCGTGTGCCCCACGGTACTGTATATAGTGTACCGCAAGGTGAAGTTCCGGTAATATAAATGATGCTTTGCTAGAGCGATAAGTCTTGATAAACAGAACATTATACTAGTCTTACGCTCGCTAGAGGTGCCATGCTATTCAACTCTTGGCAATTTATCTTTCTGTTTCTACCGCTCACTGTTTTTATCTTTTTTCAGATTGGTAGGTTGGGAAGACCTAAACTAGCAATGATATGGCTCATTGCTGCCTCCTTATTCTTCTACAGTTGGTGGAATCCTGCCTACTTGAGCTTACTAATCGGCTCAATCCTGTTTAACTATATAGTTGGATATGCCTTGAGTCAGCCTAGAGCAATGCCCCTGAGTAAGAAGTGGATTCTGGCTCTAGCTATTGCGCTCAACTTGGCGCTCATTGGATATTTTAAATATGCTAATTTCTTTATTTCTAGTGCCAATGATATTTTAGATACAAACTTTAACTTGTATAACCTTATTTTGCCCCTAGGTATCTCGTTTTTTACCTTTGAGCAAATGACCTACCTGATAGATATTTACCGAGGAAAAACACAAGACTACGGATTCCTTAACTATTGTCTCTTCGTTACCTTCTTTCCGCGATTGATTGCTGGCCCCATTATCCGATACGGGCAAGTTATGCCCCAATTTGCCAATCCGTTAATTTATCGATTTAGTCCTGAAGATTTAGCGGTAGGCATGACTATTTTCTGGATAGGGTTGAGCAAAAAAGTTTTATTAGCTGACAGTATTTCAACTTATGTCACGCCAGTCTTTAATGCAGCGGCTAATGGTGTGCCATTCACCTTTGCCGAGGGGTGGACTGGGGCGCTTGCTTACTCATTTCAGCTTTACTTTGATTTTTCCGGCTACTCTGATATGGCAATCGGCGTTGCCCGAATATTCGGGATTAAGTTACCCCTCAATTTTGATTCGCCTTACAAAGCCGTGAATATCATTGAATTTTGGCGTCGGTGGCACATTACTCTTTCTAACTTCCTGCGGGATTATCTTTACATCCCTCTAGGCGGTAATCGCAAAGGTAAATTGCGACGCTATATCAATTTAATGATTACCATGCTATTAGGTGGTTTATGGCATGGTGCGGGGTGGACGTTTGTTTTATGGGGTGGGTTGCATGGAGCCTATCTTTGCGTCAATCATCTATGGCATGACTTTCGACAATCACTAGGGCATAACTTGAAAAAGAGTCACTGGTGGAGTCGAGGAGTGGGTTGTCTGGTGACATTTTTGGCTGTAGTAGTTGCCTGGGTTTTCTTTAGGGCAGAAAATATCAATGCAGCAATTACTATGATAAAAACAATGTTCGGTGCAAATAGCTTTTCCTTATCACCATCACCCATACCCGTTGTACCGTTAGGTAGAAAAGTTCTGCTGAGTTTCTGTCTATTGGTTTGGTTAATGCCTAACACTCAACAGTGGTTAATACGATATAATCCAGCTTTAACGGAACCCATAGCAAAGACTCCTTTTAGTTGGGAAAACAACGGCTGGCAAAAGCTACAATGGCGACCTTCCAAAAAATTAGGATTAATATTTGGAATCTTGGTATTTATGATTTTAAAAAGTTTTTTAAGCGCCCCTGAAAGTGAGTTTTTGTACTTTAATTTCTAGTTCAATGACATACTTGAGATATCTGCGCTCAATACTGATGGGATTTCTGCTGGGTTGTACTATTTTCCTATTAGCTGTATCTTACCAAATAGGCGCTCCAACAGAAACATCTCGCTGGGTTGATGAGATATATAAGATAAAAGTCAGCATTGCGAATTCTATTAAGAAACCTAAATTAGTTATCGTGGCTGGCTCCAATGTTCTCTTTGGCATTAGCTGCCAGATGATTGACGAAGCAACTGGATTACCTTGTGTCAATGCTGGCACTTATGCTGGGATGGGGCTTGATTACATCCTAAACCGTGCCCATTCTTTAGTTAAACCTGGAGACATCGTTCTTCTCTCACTTGAATACGAGCTATATCAAGATAATGGAGCCCCAAGCGCTCAATTAATTGATTATGTATTTTCTCGCGATCCCAAGTATTTGCTCATGCTTGATTTCACAAGAAAAACTTACTTCATTACTTGGATATCTTATGAACGTCTAGCACTGGGTATCGCGGCAAAATTAAAACTTCCTCAACCAATAGCAAGTGGTTATCAATCTCAAAATCTGAATAAATATGGAGACGAAACAAGTAATCTTAAATCCAATATTACAGAAATTAAAAAACAGATGATCGAACAAGCAAAACCTATAGAAGCAGATGTTGAGGTTGTTACAAAATATTCTAAAAAAAGTATTAGAGATTTCATAAAATGGTGCGAAAACCAGCAGATAAAAGTATTAGTGACGTGGCCTGGTACAATTTGGCTTGAAAGTTATAAAGAAAAGAAGAAGCAAGAGTATTTTAAAAGTCTAGAATATTTTTACCGTCAAGAAGGAATTCCTAGGCTTGGAAGGCCAAGAGACTTTATGTATAACAAATCCATGTTCTACGATACAAGTTATCACTTGAACGAGCAAGGAGTACAGCAACGCACTAACCAAGTGATAAGTTTACTCCGACCTTATTTATTTAAAAATTAATACAAGAGAAGGATTAGATAAAGTCCGAATCCATTACCTTCCATTAAATTGTTGAAAATCATCAAAGAAATAGAAAATGCACGGCTTTATTCCCCCTGATCGCTTCTTTCCCTATCTAACTTGGACTGATATTCAAGCGATGCCAGATAAGGAAAATGTGGTGATTATTCAACCTGTGGGCTCAATTGAACAACATGGCCCTCATTTGCCGATTATTGTAGATTCTGCGATCGCCGCCGCTGTTGTGGGTAAAGCTTTATCAAAACTCAATCCAAAAGTCCCTGCTTATGCACTACCTCCCCTTTATTACGGCAAATCCAATGAGCATTGGCACTTCCCTGGCACGATTACCTTGAGCGCCCAAACTCTGTTAGCTGTGCTAACGGAAATGGCAGAGAGTATATATCGCTCTGGGTTTCGGAAGTTAGTCCTGATGAACGCTCATGGGGGACAACCCCAGGTGATGGAAATTGCAGCACGAGACATTCACCAGAAGTATGAGGATTTTCTGGTTTTCCCGTTGTTTACCTGGCGGGTGCCGAACATAGCCAAAGAATTACTCACGCAGCAGGAATGGCAAGATGGCATCCATGCCGGAGATGGGGAAACTAGCTTGTTGCTCTCGATTTTACCAGAGCAGGTAAAGATGGAAAGAGCCGTTGCTGAGTATCCCCACGACTTACCGGAGGATAGCGTGCTGAGTATGGAAGGGAAGTTACCGTTTGCTTGGGTGACGCGGGATGTAAGCCAGAGTGGGGTGATGGGGGATGCGACAGTAGCCACGAAGGAAAAAGGCGATCGCCTCTTAGAATCTCTCAGTGATGGCTGGGTGAGGGTGATTGAGGATGTCTATCACTTCCGTCAGCCGCAAGCCTGGATGAAGAGTGAAGGGCGATGGTGGAGATAGGGGGATGGGGGGAGGGGGAGAAAAATCATTAATCCCTCAGTTAACGAATTAGCGCTTAGGTTATAAGCTTGTCAAAGCGTGGCTGCGGCGGCCTAATAGCTGCTTAATTACAAGGCTATGGGCTGAATTTTGGCGATCGCTTTACTTGATGAAGACAATGGAAATAGCTGTGGTCGCCAAAACTATATTAATGAATATGTCTGTCTCCCAAGTGGATCTAGTATCTTTGGTGTCGAGGATTTCGCTTTTAGAAGAGCGGCAGAATCTTTTAGCGAAGTATACAGTAAACGTTAAACGCCACTTAGAGCGTCTGATCGAACGATTCAACACACGAGCTGAGTTGCCGATGCTGGAAAATTTACAAGAAGCGATCGCGCAGCTGTGTGAAAAACTGACATATTGGCAACAGCAGCAATATCCCGATTGGCAACAAGAGCAACATCCCGATTGGCAACAAGAGCAACATCCGTTCGTTGATTGGAGCGAAACGTTTGATACTTTCGATACCTATGAGAGCTTGAATGGAATTGAGGCGTTTGAGATGCCAGTTATGGACGAGGAATTGGCGAATCGATGGGTGAACCTTGAGGAGGCTGAGTGTGACGCCGATGAACAGACCAATTCTTGGCCTGAAGCGAGTCGAGAATACGAGATTGCCTCTGACACCGCCCAAATGACGCTTTCGCCCAGCGCCGCGCCAAAAGCGATCGGCACGGGAGAATTTTTGAGGCAATATAACGACCAGAAACGGAATTTCACAGGCGCTAACCTCAGCAGAATTAATTTAGCCGGAAAATTCCTCAGCTATGACTTGAACTTGAGCCAAGCCAACTTGAGTCAAGCGAAACTCGCACAGGCTAACCTCAGTGGGGTAAATCTCAGCCGTGCTAATCTGAGGGGCGCTCAACTGAGTGAAGCGAATTTATGGCAGACAAACCTGAAAGAGGCAAACCTAGAACAGGCCGACCTCAGCCATGCAACACTCAAAGAAACAAGCTTAGAAAAAGCAAACCTCAGCAAAACCAACCTGAGTGAAGCCAATCTATCGCAACAAGTAAACCTCAGTGGAGCCAACCTGAGTCAGGCCAATCTGAGTCAGGCCAATTTGAGGCAATCAATACTTACTCAAGCCGACTTGAGTCAAGCCGATTTAAGCCAAGCCAATCTGATAGAAACCAATTTAGAAGAAGCAAATTTTCAAGGTGCCAATCTCGAACAAGCGATTTACAATCGAGCAACTGTTTTTCCCCAAGGTTTTGACATTGCATCCACCGGTGCTTGCCTAATTGCTCCTCATGCCTGCTTGAAAAATGCTAATTTTGCAGGTGCCGATTTGAATGATGTAGACCTCGCTAGAGCCAATTTGCAAGGGGCAAACCTGACTTCGGCGAACCTGCAAACGGCTGACTTGAGTGAAGCTAATTTGAGCCAAGCGAACCTCACTCAGGCTAATTTAGGAAGTGCCATACTGCTTCAGGCCAACCTGAGTGAAGCCAATTTGGAAGAGGCTAACTTGGAGGGGGCAAATCTGACTGGAGCCGATTTAAATGGTGCAAATCTTAAACATGCCAATTTGCAGCAGGCCAATTTAGCGGCGGTCAACCTTTATCAAGCCAATTTAAAGCAGGCAAAACCCAAATTTGATTATGGGACAAGCTTCAGTGGTGCTAACCTGGCGGGAGCCAATTTAGTTGGATTAAATCTTGAGAAAGTTAATTTGAGCCGAGCTAATTTAGTGTCAGCAAATCTCTGTGGTATCTTACTCCAAGCCGCGAATTTGAGTGAAGCTAATCTCTCATTTGCTGACCTTGCTGGGGCAGATTTAAGAGATGCTAACTTGGAAAAAGCGAATCTTAGAAAAGCAAATTTAAGAGGTACAAACTTAAGTGGCGCGAGGCTTTTTGGGGCAATCATGCCAGATAATACTGTCCATGAATAGCCTTGACTCATATTATTCAAAACACCCAGTTTTTAGAGATTTTAAATTTGAATTGCGCTCGCATCTGGATGCATCCCCCTTCAGCGGCTTTTACCGGGCATTAAGACTACATTTGGTGCTTGGAAACAGAGATATTTGGGTTGCTTATCCCTGAATATTCAGGAAACAAGGATTTTTGTATTTAGAGTTTCCTTGCTTCTATTTTTAATTCACCTCCTGACAGGAATGTATGCAGGATTCAATAAATAATCAAGGTAAAAATAATGTTTTTGATCTCGATTGGACAGCGTATTATAGTGCCGTTGTGGGTCGTCCTCCACGAGACACGCTCCTGACTGCACTAGCGCGTTTTGAGCTAGAGGAGGCAGCCGCTAGTTCTCAGTTTGCCGTCGATCTGGGTTGTGGGGAAGGGCGAGATACGGTGGAACTGTTGAGACGGGGTTGGCAGGTTTTAGGGATTGATGGCAAACCAGAGGCGATCGCACATTTGTTAAGTCGTCCTGACATTAATCTCGCTCATTTAGAAACTCAAATCATCCGCTTTGAGCAATTGAATTTGCCAGAAAGGGTAGATTTAATTAATGCTAGTTTTTCACTGCCATTTTGCCCACCAGAGCATTTTCCCGATTTATGGGAAAAGATTGTTTTATCCCTACGTTCTGGGGGTCGCTTTTGTGGTCAATTATTTGGCGATCGCGACTCTTGGGCAATTTACACTTCAATGAATCATCATACCCGCAAACAGGTAGAGGTGTTGCTGCAACCCTTTGAGGTTGAGATGCTATTAGAAGAAGATCATCCTGGAAAGACAGCGTTAGGAGAAGACAAACACTGGCATCTCTTTCAGATTGTGGCTCGCAAGCGGTAATCTATGAAAAATTGACCTGGAGCGCTCGTTCAATACAACTTTATTACAACCATCCTATAGAGTGAGCGCATTGGTTGATACAATTTTACCCAGAAGTCTGAACCAAAATGGTCAAATAGAAAGCGATAATCCTCAGCTTTGCTTTCTTTCACATTCTGAATTAGGGATGGATATCTAGGAAGAATTTTTTATGAAAAAAAGACGATTTCTTACCTTGATTGCTTGGATATCTGTGGCGTTTATAGCCGTTATCGGTTGTAATCAAACTAAAACAACCGCTCCATCTACGACTCCCGTTACCCAAAATCAACCCATAACACTGACAGTTTCTGCGGCGGCTGACCTGAAGTATGCCTTTGAGGAAATTGGGAAATTGTTTGAGCAAGAAACGGGAAACAAAGTCACTTTCAATTTCGGCTCCACAGGTCAACTAGCTCAGCAGATTGAGCGAGGCGCACCCGTAGATCTTTTCGCCGCCGCCAATAAGTCATTCATTGAAGAATTAGACCAAAAGGGATTGATCATCTCAGATACTAAGAAACTCTACGGTCGTGGACGCATCACCTTATGGACACGAGAAGACAGCAAGCTAAATCTTAAAGACATCAAAGATTTGGGCAAAGCTGATATCAAGAGGGTTGCTATTGCTAATCCTGATCATGCCCCCTACGGTATTGCAGCTCGTGAAGCGTTGCAATCAGCGGGTGTCTGGGAAGTCGTGCAACCGAAGCTGGTACTGGGGGAGAATGTGCGCCAGACACAGCAATACGCTGAAACAGGCAACGTGGATGCAGCTATTGTTGCGCTGTCTTTAAGCGTTCTCAAGCCGGGTCGTTGGGTGTTGATTCCCGACAATCTGCATAAGCCACTTGACCAAATGTCGGCAGTTCCCAAGAAAACGTCTCATGAGGCTCAAGCTAGGCAGTTTGGTGATTTTATTAATGGAGACAAGGGCAGACCCTTGATGCGGAAGTATGGATTTGTCTTACCTGGAGAGAAATTGAGCCAATGAACTGGTACCCCTATATTTTGTCATTGCGAGTAACAGCACTTGCCACCGTCTTGATTCTGGTTGTTGGGATGGGGTTGGCGATTGTGTTAGCGCGTGTCCAGTTTCCAGGTAAATTGATCGTGGCAACGGTGCTGAATTTGCCTTTAGTACTGCCTCCTAGTGTAGTTGGGTTCTTTCTGATGCTACTTCTGGGTCGAGGCAGTCCGATATTGGAATGGTTTGGAATAGACATTCTATTTACTTGGCAAGCAGCGGCAATCGCCTCGACGGTGGTTGGCTTACCTCTAATGGTGGAAGCCACTAGAGCGGCAATCACAGATGTAAATCCCGAACTGGAGGCGGCAGCACGCACTCTCGGTGCTTCAGAAGCCGAGGTTCTGTGGCGAATTACACTTCCCCTAGCTCGTTCGGGAATTTTAGCAGGATTTATCTTGGGCGTAGCTAGGGCATTAGGCGAGTTTGGAGCAACATTAATGATTGCTGGCAGCATCCCAGGACGTACTCAAACCTTACCCTTAGCCATCTACGATGCCGTGCAAAATCAAGACTACGGCAAAGCTAACGTTATGGTATTGGTGATGACGTCTTGGACATTTCTCCTCCTTTTATGGGTACGTCGCCTCGAACAGTCGAAGGGACTGGTTTATCTGGACAAAAAGGATAAAACCAAGAATGCAGCTTTTAGTAGAAATTCAAAAGCAACTTCCTAGCTATACATTAGAGGTAGCATTCAGCCTAGATGGAAATACGCTTGGAGTTTTAGGCGCTTCCGGTTCGGGCAAAAGCATGACTTTGCGATGTATTGCTGGCCTAGAAACCCCTGCTCAAGGTCGCATTGTTTTGAATGGGCGGGTATTATTCGATTCGGAACGCAGAATTAATATTCCATCTCGCGATCGCAGAATTGGTTTTTTATTTCAAAATTATGCCTTGTTCCCTCACCTAACTGTGGCTCAAAATATCGCTTTTGGCTTACCCAAGAAAACATCGCCCTTAAGCGTCAAGCAGCAGATTGAAACCCAACTCGCCGCAATGCAGTTAGAGGGATTAGCCAACCGATATCCTCATGAACTCTCTGGCGGACAGCAGCAGCGGGTGGCATTGGCGAGAGCGTTAGCCAGTCAACCGGAAGCGCTTTTGCTGGATGAACCGTTTTCCGCACTGGATACCCACTTACGTTCTCAGTTGGAAAAGCAACTGATTTCAACCCTAGCCAGCTACCAAGGCGTTACCCTATTTGTTACGCACAATCTGGAAGAAGCTTACCGAGTGTGTCTAGATTTGTTGGTCTTAGAACGAGGTCATGCGATCGCCTATGGCTCTAAATATGACATTTTCGAGCGACCTGGAACATTCAGCGTTGCTCAATTAACCGGGTGCAAGAACTTCTCTCGTGCTGTTGTCATCGCCTCCCAACAGGTAGAAGCTCTTGATTGGGGTTGCACTCTACAGGTTATAGAACCCATCCCAAACCCACTCTCTTCGGTAGGAATTCGCGCTCATCAGATAGCCTTCACCAACCAACCCAACCAAGAGAATACTTTCCCCTGCTGGCTGGTTCAGGCGATCGAAACGCCCCACCGGATGACGCTGTACCTCAAGCTGAATTCCTCCCCCAGTCATCCCCAGGATTACCACCTGCAAGCGGAAGTCTTTAAAGAAAAATGGGAAACCTTCAAAGACCAACCCTACCCGTGGCACATTCGTTTAGACCCACTGCGGCTGATTTTGATGGAAGAGTAGACCCCACTACCGTTAGGATCGGACTGGTAGGGAATCTTGGAAGACTCAACAAGGATAATTCAGGCATGATTAAAAAAGTACAGAAATCTGAAGAAGAGTGGAAACAGCAGCTCACGCCGGAGCAGTTCAAAGTTACTCGAAAGAAGGGAACAGAACGAGCATTTACCGGAGAATATTACAACCTCAAAGAGGAAGGAATATATAAATGTATCTGCTGTGGAAACGACTTGTTTACCTCTGAAACCAAGTACGATTCTAAAACCGGTTGGCCAAGTTTCTGGGCACCAGTCAATCAAGAGAACATAAAGCTTGAGGAAGATAACAGCTTCTTTTCGCGGAGAACAGAAGTACTTTGTGCTGCCTGTGATGCCCACCTCGGTCATGTATTTAATGATGGCCCGCAACCAACCGGTCAGCGTTACTGCATGAATTCTGCTTCTCTTAAATTTGCTAAAGAGGTCTGAGGCAAAAAGTGTTAGGTGTTAGGCCAAAATCTAACACCTCTTTGCATAAACAACGGAGTAGATTTAATCATCGTTATCCAACTTGCAGCAATTCCGATTTTTCTGCTGGTGAAACGGCCATACAGCGACTCATCTGAGAGCGAGTCTTGACAAGGCGAAGTTTTATCCATCCGGTGCCATAAGTAGGTCGGCATTAATATTTGTCGTTGAAGCAAGGCAGACCGGAGCTTTAGTGAGGACAGAAGGCAGAAGGCAGAAGGCAGAAGGCAGAAGGCAGAAGGAATAGAAATTTTCATGCGTTCTGGTGTACGCAGTTTATGAGCGACTACTTAGAGCACATGCGATCGCTCCTCCTCGTTTCGGCTAGCGACGCTTCACTGCATAGCCAAGCGACTCGCCTCCTGCGTCAACGTCCCAGTAACAATTTATAGAGCTATTCGGAAATCGACGCGATCGCAACTGTAGAAGTGGTCTTATTGAATCCATCTGCGTCAGCTATTGGCTGAATTAGCTGTAAGGAAAGAAGCCATGCACACCATCGGCAGATTTATTAGAACTTGGATGCCGTTCCTACTCGTCCTCACCCTCATCCTGGGGATAGCCGGGTGTGACATCGCTAAAATCACCTCAAGAGTCGAACCCCTCCCCACGGTTACCCCTCTCCCCACCCCACAACTCCCGGACTGGATTGAACAGATTAGTCCAACCGGAGCGGCTGAGCCGTTGGCTCAAATCCGCATTCGATTTAAAAACCCCTTAATTCCCATTGAGAGCCTTGACAGTCCTCAACAGCAGAATCTCCTGAATAAATTTGAGATTTTGCCGCCTCTGAAGGGACAATTCCGCTTTTTAACCCCCCGGATGGTGGGATTTCAAGCTGACGAAGCGTTGCCGAAAGCGACTCGTGTAAAAGTTACCCTAAAGGCGGGATTAGCCGACCTTAACAAACATCGTTTAGAAAAAGATGTAGCTTGGACATTTAATACTCAAGGGATTCAACTCACAAATTTGCCAGGAAAAACGGCAACTCCCGACTCTCAAGCGGAACCCTTCGACGTAAAGCCAACCCTGAAAGTTACCTCGAATACAGAACTGGATTTAGATTCCCTCAAAGAGCATGTAACCCTCATCCCACAAGGACAGAAAAAGAAGGAGAATCTATCCCTTAAAGTTGCTCTAGAAGAAGACAAAACCCCCTCCACCTCCGACCAACAGAGGGAACAATCTAACCCCAACCAACCACAAGAGAAATTTGACCCATCACAGCGTAACTGGGTTTATACCTTAACACCGAGGCGATCGCTAGAAAAAGCAACGAATTATCGCTTAGAATTTTCCCCTGGTTTGCGTCCTGCGCGTGGCAATCTCCCGACAGAAACTCCTTTTGTTAGCCAACTTACCACCTACGCCCCCCTCACCTTTAACAAAATCGAATTAAATAACGAGGAACGCTTTGTTAAAGGCAGCGCTCAGTTGAAATTTAACAATGGTTTGATTGCAGATTCAGTCATTAAGAACATTACCGTTAAACCCACTCCCAAAAAAACGCTCCCCCTCGTTAGAGCCTATGATAACGCGGATATTGTTAGCCTCAACCCTTGGGTACTAGAACCCACAACCACTTATACCATTACCCTCGGTGCCAATATCAAGGATAAATTTGGGCAAACCTTGGGAAAACCCGTGACGGTGAAGTATGAAACGGGAGATATGCTCGGTGATATCTGGGCACCTTCCAATCTCAATATTTTTCCTTCTGGCAAAAACTTACAGTTAAATCTTTCTACCGTTAATCTGCCCGAATCAAAGTACAAAGCGGCTTATCGTGTCCTTACACCAACCGATTTAATTTATACCGATTCCGCTTATCCGAAAGGAAATAGTAATGATTTACTTCCCTCACCTGATAAATGGTCGAGTTTTCAGGTATCTGGAAAGAAAAATCAGTCCACTGAAGTAACCGTTCCCTTACGGGAAAAACTAGGTGGTGATACGGGAATGCTGGCCTATGGCATACAGGCGCGAACCAATTCTTATCAAGAAAACGGTCAAAAAAAGTGGCGGGAACCGACCTATTACGGACTGGTAGAGTTAACCAATTTAGGGGTGTTTGCCCAGTGGTTTCCAGAGTCAGGATTGGTTCGAGTTAATCATCTTTCCAATGGCTCTGCTGTAGCAGCAGCTACGGTTGAAGTTTATGAATCCCAATTGGAGGCCAAATCTCCATCCCAAGCTGTACCTTGTGCAACCGGTAAAACTGACCCAACGGGAACATTACTGCTGAATAGTAAGGATTTGCAGAAGTGTATCAAAGGTGGCGGTCAAAGCTTTTTAGAAGCGCCTAAATTGTTAGTCATTGCCCGTGAAGGTAAGGATTGGGCATTTACTCGGACTAATGAATATAGCGGAGTTTACGACTACGACATCAATGGCGGTTGGCAGAGTAGAAAACCCGAATCAAGGGGAACATTTTTTTCCGATCGCCAACTTTATCAACCCGGAGAAACGGCTTGGTTAACAGGAACAGCCTACTACCTGCAAAATGGAGCCATCAAGCAGGATAAAAATGCTAACTATAAAGTAACGCTGGTTAGCCCACAGGGGAAAAAGACGGATTTGGGCACCCAGACAACGAATGAATTTGGTACATTTTCCCTAGAATTGCCCATTAAGCCCAATCAACCTTTAGGTTACTATTCAATTCGTGCCAAAGGAGACGGTGGTGCGGAAATTTCCGGAGAGTTCCGCGTAGCTGAATTCAAACCCCCTAATTTTAAAGTTGCTCTCAATGTTGATAAAGAATTTGCCCTAATTAACCAAAAGGTTGAAGCTAAAGCTCAAAGTAACTACCTGTTTGGTTCGGCGGTGGAAGGTGGGAAAGCTAAGTATTATATCACGCGCAAGCAAACCGCATTTATCCCCAAAGGTTGGGAAAATTTTTCCTTTGGTCGCCAGTGGTTTTGGCCTGAAGAAAGTCCTGCGGTACCCACTGATGTGCTGCAAACCAATCAAGAACTCGATCAACAAGGACAAAGCGGTCAAACGGTAACGGTAGCGAAGGATTTACCCTATCCGATGACTTACCGAATCGATGTACAAGTGAGCGATGTCTCGAATCTATCGGTGTCTGATTCCAAAGAGTTTACCGCCCTGCCGAGTGACAAATTAATTGGTTTACAAAGTAATTTTGTAGCGGAAGCTGATAAACCTTTTCCTATTCAAGTCATTGTCACCGACCCCACAGGTAAAATACTGGAAGGGCAAGATGTCCGCGTTGAACTGCAACAAATCAAATACAGCAGTGTGACGCAGGTAATTGAAGGGAGTCAAACGCCTCAAAATCAGGTGGAATATAAGACGGTAGGAGAGGCGAAAATTCGTTCTGGTAATCGTCCCCAATCGGTTTCCCTCACTCCTCGTGAGTCGGGTTCCTATCGCATTCGCGCCAATTTGGCTAATACTAAAGATGCCGTTACAGCAACGGATTTGCAGATTTGGGCAACGGGGGCTAATCCTGTAAGCTGGGGCGATCGCTATACCAATAATCGCATCGAAATCAAACTCGATAAAGAAACTTATCAACCGGGCGAAACGGCTACAGCTTTAATCCAATCCCCCTATCCAGAAGGCGAGTTATACTTTGCCGTCGTTCGCCACAATACCATCTATCAAACCATCACGAAAGTTAAGGGCGGCGCACCGGAAATTCAGTTCCAAGTCACTCCCGAAATGCTACCTAATGCTGCCGTGGAAGCGGTTCTTGTTCGCCAAGGTGCGCCTTTGGAGCAAGTTGAACCGGGGAGTTTGAATAATCTGGTAGGAATTGGCTTTGCACCTTTCAAAACTAACTTGGAAGGCAAGTATTTAAAAGCCAAAATTACTCCAATGCAAGGTTCGCTGCAACCTGGTACTGAACAAACCGTTCAACTCGAACTTAAGGATACTCAAAATCAACCCGTCCAAGGACAGTTTACCGTCATGGCGGTTAATGAGGCGGTGTTGCAACTAACAGGCTACCGTCCCCCGGATTTGGTAAAAACAGTGTATGCAGAACAACCCATCTCGACTCGCTTTGCCGATAACCGTCCCGATGTCGTCGTACAACCCCTAAGTTCGGCGCAGGAAAAAGGCTGGGGATATGGTGGAGGGCTATCCGCTGGGGCAGCGGGTACTCGCGTTCGTACCGATTTTAAAGCCTTAGCTTACTATAATGGCTCGGTTCTGACCGATTCGAGTGGTAAAGCTCAAGTTACCTTTAAGTTGCCCGATGATTTGACGACTTGGCGGGTGATGGCGGTGGCAACGGATGGGAATCTCCGCTTCGGGAATGGGGAGGCGACATTTATGACAACGAAACCCCTGGTATCTAATCCAGTATTACCGCAGTTTGCCCGTCCCGGCGATCGCATGGAAGCGGGTTTATCCGTCACAAACAACACCGGACAAAAGGGCAATCTTGCCATTAATGGGGCTGTCAGTGGCGCACTTCAGATTGCCGACAATAAATCCGGTAGGCTCCAAACTCAGGTAGAATCAGGGACTCAAGCTTACCGTTTCCCCATCGTAGCCAGTACTACGGGTGAGGGGAAAGTACAGTTTGTCAGCCAATTGAATGGGACATCGGATGCGTTTGCAGTTCCTGTGGAAGTGAAGCCACTAGAGGTTACTGAACAGGTAGTGGAAACGGGAACAATCCCCCCCAAACCTCCCTTAACCTGGGGGGGAGAACAGGTGAAGATTCCCGTGAATGTGGATAAAAAAGTTGTACCGGATGCGGGGGGTTTAGAAGTCTCCCTTGCTAGTACGTTGATTCCAGAAATTACCGCCCCAGCGCGGCAAGTTTTGCAAGAGAATCAGTTACCCTTCTTGGAACCAGCAGCGAGTCAATTAGCGATCGCAGCTTCTCTACAAACTCTCTCTCAAAAATACACTCAAACCTTTACCGAATTTAATCCGACTCAACAGGCTACCCAAGCCCTTGAGCAGTTGCAAAAACTGCAACAACCCGATGGAGGATTTGCCGCTTTCCCCGGACAAAAAAGCTCTGACCCCTTTGTGACTCCTTATGCTGCTCGCTCCATCATGATGGCATCCAAGGCTTTTGTAGGGGCGCAAGGCCTTGCGCCCTTACAAGCAGGCTCCCAAATGATATCTCGTGCGAGTTCCTATTTGAAGAAAATCCTCGCCAACCCTGCTCAATACGATTTTTGCCGAGAACAATTGTGCAAAAATCAAGTGCGACTGGAAGCTTTAATTGCGCTAGCAGAACTGGGAGAAAAACGCAATGAATTTTTGGCAGATATCTATGCCCAGCACAGTCAATTAGATCAGGTTGCTCAGATTAAACTGGCTCGTTATCTTTCCCAGTTTCCAGAGTGGCAAAAAGAGTCACAAACTCTGTTTAATCAGTTGCAGAAAACGGTTTATGAAACCGGACGAACGGCTACAGTCAACTTACCCAAAGGTTGGAGTTGGATTAGTTCAGCGACGACGGCTCAAGCACAAGCTTTGCGTTTGTTTATGGCTCAAAAAGCTCAGCCGGAAGTGTTAGACCGCTTATTGCAAGGACTCTTGGCACTACGGCGACAAGGAACCTGGCAAACTAGTTATGATAATGCCGAAGCCCTTACCGCTTTGGTGGAGTATAGCCAGCTTCAACCCACACCGCCGAACTTTGCCGCTACCGTTCAACTTGCGGGTAAGAACTTGCAATCTGCCAAGTTTGAGGGTTACCAGAAACCTAGCCTTGAACTCAAAGTGCCAATGGCACAGTTAGCGCATGGACGACATGATTTAAATTTGAAGAAATCTGGTCAAGGTACACTGCACTATTTAGTTGCCTATCGTTATCGCCTCAAGGGCAATCAACCAGGACGGTTTAATGGACTACGGGTGACACGAGAAGTTCATGCGGCTAATCAGGACAAAGTACTGCGAAAGATCGGACTTTATGCGGCTGATGAGCCGTTGGCTGTCAAAGCTGGACAGGTGTTTGATATTGCATTGGAAATTATTAGCGATCGCCCAGTGGATCATGTGGTGATAAAAGACCCACTTCCCGCCGGGTTTGAGGCAGTCGATACGAGTTTCCAAACCGCTACGCCTTACTTTCAGGTACAACAAGATAGCTGGCAAATTAATTATCAGACGATTTATCGCGATCGCGTGGTGGCTTATGCCGATCATTTAGAAGCGGGAGTGTATAAGTTTCACTATCTCGTGCGTTCCGTTACTCCAGGTACATTCCTCTGGCCTGGTGCGGAGGTTCAGTTACAATATGCCCCAGAAGAGTTTGGGCGATCGGCTTCTTCTCAATTGATGGTGGTGAATCAGTAGCTTTATTCTCAGTAAGCCCGAAAGTCCGCCTTGAACTCAAGTTCAAGGCTCATAGCCCAAGTCCATTTCAATGGACTGCAATTCTTACTCAGTCTTCTGCGAGAAGACTTTAGCTATGACACTGGAGTTTAAACCCCAGGCGGATAATGCAACTGTTTATTGTTCGCTTTTTGTTTCTCTTGAAAAGTCAACATCTTCGTAGAGAAGAGAAATAGTGTTTTTTCATTATTGTGCGTAAGTCCTACTAGATATACACACAACGCCTATGGTGAAAACCGAACCCCTGAGCAACACCTAAAAACTTGAATCAGTCACAATCAGGATATAGACAACTAGTCATGTAACAGGAAATAGTTCAAAATGTGCCGATTACTTGGCTACCTTGGCCCTGCCATCCAACTTGACCACTTATTGTATAAACCCGAACATTCGTTAATTGTCCAGAGTTATCAGCCTCGTGAGATGACATCTGGCGTAGTCAATGCTGATGGCTTAGGAATCGGCTGGTATCATCCGCAACGGAATGTTGACCCCTTTACTTACAAAAACACCCTGCCGATTTGGAATGAGACTAATCTACCCGAATTGAGCCGCTATGTTGAGTCGGGGTGTGTGTTGGCCTATGTCCGCAGTGCGACAGCCGGCCAAGCGCTGGATATGAGCAACTGTCAGCCGTTTCGCGACGGTCGCCTGTTATTAATCCACAATGGATTGATCAGCAATTTCCGCGAATCTTTGTATCGACCGATACGTGAAAAACTTGGCGATCGCATGTACCAGTCGATTAATGGCACCACTGATTCCGAACACATCTTCGCTCTTTTAATCAATGAGCTGGAGGTATCCCCAAATAGCACAATTGCCGAGGCATTACACACTACCTTAATCACCCTAACCGAATTAGCAAAAGCCTATCAAGTCAGCTTTTCTGCCAACCTAATTATTAGTGATGGGCATCAACTCGTTGCTAGTCGCTATGCTTACGGTACTACGGCTCCCTCACTGTACTGGCTCAGAGATGACCCAACTTTTCCCGATTCAGTCATGATTGCCTCCGAACCTATATTCGTCGGCAACTGGCATGAATGTCCGCACGGTAGTATTCTCAGTGTGGGAAAAAACTTGGAAATCTCATCAATCGACGTTAGTCCGACAGACGCCAGTCAGTAGCCGGATATCAATAAATATCACCAATTTGTCAGGTAGGTATTCCCTAGAATTTTCTGTCCGAGAGGATTACAGGATTGACGGTAGGGAATGCCCACCTTATATTTTAATTTTTCCACCTACTTAGCTAGAATCGTCGCTAATTTGATAAATCATTAATCATGTAGCTGTAGCCTTCTGAAACAACAATTTCACACCCATAAATCCGCCCAATGGTTGATTTATTTTCTGATTGTTTTATGTCCTTATAAAATAATTTTATCCGTGATTAATTCATGCCACCTGAGATTGAAAAGGAGCAATTTTGATATAATCAAGGTAAATTATTCCCCACGCCAATCAGGAAAATTACCTTTTAAACAATCTAAAATTTCATCTGTCCAACGGTCTTCTATTGTCATAATCCATGCTTCAAACTTGTCTTCTGTTCCCGCATTTAAAGCTTTATAACGTGATTTCAAGCAAGATTTCTTCGGGTTAATTTCTTTTTTATCCCCTAATATTGTCATGACCATGATTAATGTTGAAAGTATTAAGTTTTACCAACAGTTGATTTTGAAATTCAATTTTGAATAGTAATAGATTTTTTGAGGAATTGCTAGGAATCTAATACTATAAAAACGTGATGATTATCATGCATAAATGTGATATGGGGTTGGCATAGAAGTAATCTACTATCTACAAATAGGTGACTTGAACAAATGTAATTGGTGAGTAAGGTCACAGGTTGTCAAACCCCAGACCCCAAACGAACCGCAGAGTTCAAACTCACGGGCATGACGAATGGGATTGTAACTCCCTCTTTTTCAGTCAGTCCCTTATGGCTCCCATTACCGTCACCTCTGGATGAAGATTACTCTCTCCTGACCCCTAACCCCTAACCTTTTTAGAAGAAATTTAGAATCATGTCCCAAAATTCCAGCACAAAGGCTTTGCCCCAACAGATTAGAGAAACCATCCGAGAGGCGATGCATCAGTGCCGAATCGGCACCTTGGCTCTGTTTGAAGGCATTGATGATACGACTTTTCGGCGACAGGCGCATCCAGAATTTAGCCCAGTGGGTTGGCATTTGGGTCACATTGCCTATACAGAAGCCCTCTGGTTGCTGGAACGCTGTGCCGGTTTTCCTCCCATGTTTCCCGAATATCATCGGCTATTTGCCGCCGATGGCTTGCCCAAATCGGAACGCGAGAATGTACCGCCACTGGCAGAAATTTATCATTATCTCAATACGGTTAGAACCCAAGTATTCAGCTATCTAGAAACCGCCCCGGTAGACCAGCAAGAACGCCTGTGGCACTTCTTGATTCAGCATGAGAGTCAGCATGGCGAAACCATTGCCTTTGTTTTGCAATTACAACGCTGGCACCTTCTGGAACGGCATCAAGAGATGTGGGTTCAGGGTTCTGCGGCAACTGTCTCATCCTCTGTTCAGCCTGTTCCCCTGAGGGACGTAGAGATGATGGAAATTCCAGCAGGCGAGTTTATGATGGGCAACGACTCGATTGAAGCCTTGGATAATGAGCGATCGCGTCACCAGGTATATTTAGAAACTTACTGGATTGACCGCTACCCCGTCACTTGCCGACAGTACCGAGAGTTCATCGAGGCGGGTGGATACCAAAACGAACGTTGGTGGTCACCCAACGGGTGGAAGTGGCTGCAAGAAAATCCCGTGGCTCAACCCCTCTACTGGTCATCGGCTTCAACCTGGGATTATCATCCCGTCTGTGGGGTGAGTTGGTACGAAGCCGACGCCTATGCGAGATTTGTCGGCAAGCGACTGCCAACCGAAGCTGAATGGGAAAAAGCGGCGAGTTGGGATGCTGCAACTGGACAGCCGCGCACCTACCCTTGGGGGCAGGCGATACCCGACCCTCACCGATGTAATCTTGATAATTGCGTTGGGCACACAACACCTGTAAATGCTTACCCACTGGGGCAAAGTACCTATGGATGTTATGACATGCTCGGCAATGTGTGGGAATGGACAGCTAGCTGGTTTGACGCCTACGAAGGATTCGTCAGCTATCCTTACCGAGGCTACTCCCAAACTTATTTCGATGGACAGCACCGAGTCTTAAAAGGCGGCAGTTGGGCGACCCGTCCAAGGGCAATTCGCTCTAGTTTTCGTAACTGGTATTATCCCAGCATTCGTCAGATTTTAGCTGGCTTTCGTTGTGCCGTGTCCCAACCTAATAGCGGTTCTCTAATAGACTTCTTGCAGAAGTAGGGCAAAGGGCAAACCGGAGCTTTAGTGAGGACAGAAGAAAGAAAAGACTTCAGGCAAAAAGGGGGTGATCAAGACGGATTTGGTATTACTCATCTGTGAGCGTCCTGAACACCAGTATGCAAGTTATTGAAACCATACGCTATTTCACAACAGCGAGTTTTTGGAAGAGTGGCAGAAGTAAATCAACATCCAGTAAAAAGACAGTCAGTGTTCCTCCTTGCTGTGGAATAACAGCAACATGGCTAGCGACTTCTAGGGTATCCGCACGACGATAGGACTCTGGTAAAACCCGGAACATTGATAAGGGTACCTCGATTAAGACAGGAGTGTTAACTACTGGAATCCCGTAAAATTCACCCGTTGTACTTTGCACGATTGCCAGATAACCGCCGGAATCAGACATGGAACTGGATTTAAAAAATTGCCAATTCAGGTCTACAACCGTGATTTCGCGTGAAGCAGAACTATCTCGCAGGGAATCACCCATGTGGGCTACTCCGACATGATTAAGTCCGCTACTGTAAACAGGCGTGCGATCCACTACTTTGTAGACCGATTCAATGCGTAGAGCAAAATTGAGATTACCGATTTTAAAGACAATCAATTTTAGCGAGGGTGTGATCTGTCGAGATTTACGAAAGTCGGCAGCGCTAGATTTGGGTTGGATTAAGAGATTGCTCATATTAGTAATGGCTAATGGCTAATGGCTAATGGCTAATGGCTAATGGCTAATGGGCAATAGGTAATGAAACGTAGCTAAAAATTCCCTACCCTCCCATGTTTTTAAGCTTGTTGGAGTTGCAATGGGTTTTGTGACGACTCAAGGGTGGATTTTGGCTTCTGCTCATCAATAATGTGTTTGATCGCGACTAGAAACTCTTGTTCTAGGTAAGGCTTGGTGAAGTAAGCCGTAGCACCTAAACGCATAGCTAGCCATCGATGTTTATCATTGCTCCGAGAGGTGAGCATGACGACGGGAATTTTCGACAGTTGAGGGTCTTGGCGACGCTGACCGAGAAATTCAAAGCCGTTCATATTGGGCATTTCAATATCACAAACCACGAGATTCACAGGAGATGAACGTTGGCGCAGTTGTTCCAGGGCTTCTCGTCCATCCCGTGCCTGCAAGACTCGACAACCGGCTCGTTCCAGGGTAAGTGCGAGGGTTCGTCGCAGAGCAGCCGCATCATCAACCACCAAAACCGTAGGAGCATGAGGCGTTGTAATACCCGTTTTGGTCTGGCTATTTGAGGAATTTTCGTGAACACTTAAGGTGATCGGCTTAGAGCCAGTGTTGATGCGGGTTGCGGTTGTATTGTGACCCAAAAGCTGATCGAGTAGAACCGTACCATCAATCACAGGGATTAAACTGCCATCCCCCAAAATGGTACAACCGTAAGTAAAACTAGGAGGTGCGATCGCAGAACCAAAAGGTTTAATCACCAATTCTTGCTCTGTTACCAAGCGATCAATTTCCAACGCGAGAACCTGTTGCTCTTGTCGGAGTACCAACATCGGTAGTGCCCAATCGGCTGGAGAAGGAACTGACACCAAAGCTTGACTGGGAGAGCTTTCGGGTAACGGACAGGCATAATCCAAAATGTCAGCGAGTCGATAAGCTGGAACAATCTGGTCACGCCAACGCAAAAACCGCTGTTCTCCTGTGGTTTTCACCTGGTCGGCTTTAGGAACAACAATTTCCTCTACACTGTCAGACGGCAAGGCGATAGCGGTGGAGCCAATTAAGCAGACGAGTAATTTAGCGATTGTCAGGGTTAACGGTAGATGTAAGGTAAAGGTCGTACCGACTCCCGGCAAAGAGGAAACCGTGATACTGCCTTTGAGCGATCGCATTTGGGAGCGCACCACATCCAACCCAACTCCCCGTCCCGAAAGTTCGCTCACCTGCTTGGCGGTGGAAAATCCTGGCTCGAACACCAGCTCAAACAGGTGATTGTTAGAAGTCGTCGCCAGTTGCTCGGCAGACAACAATCCTAATTCAATCGCTCGTCTGCCAATCCCTTCGGTATCGAGTCCTTTACCATCATCTTTCACTTCAATGATGGTTTGACTGCCTTGGTGATACGCTCGAATTTCAATTTTGCCTTGTTCCGGTTTCCCCTGCTGACGCCGGATTTCTGGAGATTCGATGCCATGATCGAAGGCATTTCGCAGTAAGTGCAGCAAAGGATCATACAGCTTTTCCAATGCCCCTTTATCCACCAACACCCCCATACCACTGAGGTTCAAACTCACCAACTTGTGGTACTTAGTAGATAGATCGCGCAATACTCTCGGAAAACGGTTGAGTACCTCACTCAACGGCAACATGCGCGCCCACATCAATTCGTCCCGGAGCTGAGTCAGCATTTGTCGCTGTTGTTCCAGGGTGCGATTGGATTGCTTCGCGAATAGGGAAACATCATCCACCGCTTCTTCCAACTGCACCATGTCCTCAATCAGCTCTTGTAGCCGAGAGTTGAGAACTCCATACCGATCCAATTCCAGGGAGTCAAAATCACCTTGACGAATGACGAGCTCTCCTAGGGGATTAACGGCGGGTAAAATTGCCTCAGAGTGCGGGCGTTCGGGAGTGGCAAGCATCTGATCGGATAACTTCCGTAACTGACCCACCACACCCTGCACTTGCACGAATCGATCCAGCAATTCTCGTACTGATCTCTGTAATTGCTGATTCTGGAGAGAAAGACCATTGCGGTTGATCGCTAACTCACCCACTACATTATTCATCCGTTCCAGTCGCTCTGAGTCCACTCGCACTGAAAGCGTCGGAACGGGAGAAGCTTTACCTTGGGGAATATCCGTCGATCCACGATCAACTTCTGAACCTGGGGAAGGGGTGGGCGAATGAGCTGCATTCGCTGGTAACAATTCACCCGGAATTGACGACGTTGGGACTAAATTGATCGCTGGGGGATTTTCCGCTGTCGTGCTGGCAGCATGGGTTCGAGATGTCAGGATAGGCATCTCTTCAACCGGTGGCAGATGTTCAAAGATCTGTGCGATCGATTCAGCGGTTGCTTCGCCGTTTTCTAGGGTTGAAGATGGCAGGTTGAATGGGGTAATGGGTATCTCGTTTTCAGCCTCTGCTTCGGGAGTTACAACAGCGCTGTCAACATCCGTTGCCACGACAGGAAGCTCTCCGACAGCTTCATCGGTTACGAATGAAGCGTGAGCGGGTAATGCTAGATCGACATCGATCATCCCACAGGAGTCTAAGGCATGAGTTGGCACTTCGGTCGCCGTAAGAGGCTCAGCCAGTAGTTCGGGAGCGTTAGTGAAAATCGCTTCTAGGACTCCCTCAACCTCAAACGGTTGTGTCTCTTGCGGCAATTCGGTTACCGTGGCAGCCTGCTCCAGCCGTTCGGGAGCATAAGCGAAAATCTCTTCTAGCGCCTGATCTGACCCAACCGGGTGTACCTCATCTAGCAGGTTGGTTTCAGCCACAATCTCATTCAAGCCTAGAGGAGCCGTGGCAAAAATTGCTTCTAGTGTTCCGTCAGGCTCAAGGTTATATGTATCCTCCGACACTTGATCGATGGGGAGATTTTCATCCAACTGGATGCTCAAGACATGTTCCAGAGAAGGAACGGTTTCTTGTTCTTGTGTATATTCCAGACTGACTGTGCTGTCTGGAGCTTGAGTTACTGTGGAGTGGGCTAAGGTTAATAGAGCAGCAGAGGGACTAATTTGTTGGACGTTAGTGCCTTGTGCATGAGCCGTCAGTATCGTTTGTCTGGCAAACTCAAAATCAGCCAGCGCTAGCTGCGTAATGGCTAACCCACGTTCGGGGTGAGCATCCAGTGCGGCTAAGGCAGTATGTGCGATCGCGCCAAATCCTGGCTGGTTCAGTAACTCCGCAAACCCCGCAAACACTTCAGCTTGTGCTCTTAATTCTCCCCCTACCTCGTACTTTTGAGGATTAGCAACAACCTCTGCCAGACGCTCCAATCCTTCGCCCACATCGACTTCAAAGATAGACTGAGCCATATCGATGCCCAACTCAGATGAACTGGGAATATAGGTATCCGCTTGGCTGAGGGCATCTCCTAATTTGTCCTCAATCTGGACAAACAGCGGTTCGGCTAAAACTAAAGCTTGCTCTGGGTCAAAGTAACCGGTTTGAATCTGCTCCATTAACGGGAGACGCAAGCAATCGTAGGCTTGTAGCAGTTGACTCTCTAGGTTCGTATCAATTTCTACGGTGTCGTTGTAGAGTGCCTTAAAGATGTTCTCTAGGCGATGAGCCAGGGTTTTGATCGCTTCTAACTCTACACTGGCAGCTCCTCCTTTTAAGGAATGAGCCGCTCGCATTAAAGCGTGGACTTTGGCAGTGTTCTTCTCCTGCCTTAAGGTGAGTAAACTCGCTTCGAGGATCTGCAACAGCTCAGGAGCCTCTTCGATGAAGAACTGATAGGCTTGGTCGCGGATATTAGGATTGATTGCCATAGTTCGTCCTAGAGATGGGGAGATGGGGAGATGGGGAGATTGGGGGAGTGGGGCCGGAGCTAAGCGTGAGGATGGGGCCGGAGCTAAGCGTGAGGATGGGGGAGTTGGAACAAGAAGTCATGATGCTTGGCTGACTCATTGCTTATTGCGAATCCCAAATCCCAATCCCCAACCCTTCTAGCTTCTAACTGACTCTGAACTGACCCACATCCTCTTGCAGTGATTGGGCAACTGCCAGCAGTTCCTTAAAGGATTCTGATACCAGGGATGCGCCAGATGAGGTTTTTTGGGCGATCGCTGCCACGTCAGTCATGGTTTCAGTCACCGCTTCAGACGCTTGGGATTGAACAACCGTGGCTTGGGCAATCTCCTCAACCAATTTGTTGATCTGGCTACTCGCTGTGGCAATTTTGTTCAGGCTCTGGCGGGTTTCATCCACCAGTTTGGTTCCCATCACCACCTGCTCCGTCCCTGCTTCCATGGCTGCAACCACTTCGTTGGTTTCCCCTTGAATGGCGGCGACGAGTTTTTCGATTTCAATCGTCGCTTCTGCTGATTGCTGGGCTAGCGATCGCACTTCATCGGCAACCACCGCAAACCCTCGTCCTTCTTCCCCAGCCCGTGCGGCCTCAATTGAAGCGTTAAGCGCTAGCAAGTTGGTTTGAGCGGCAAAGGTACTAATCAGGTTAACGACGGTGGAAATCTTTTGCGACGATTCACCCAAGTGCTTGACTTTTTTTGCTGTTTCTGCTACTGTATCGCGGATGGCAAGAATACCATCAACCGTTCGGTTCATCGCCGTGTCCCCTTCCTGCACCGTATCTTGGGCTTGTTGCACAGCGACTTCAGCTTGTTTAGCACTGTTAGCCACGATTTGCACCGATTGAGCCATATCTTGCGATCGCTTCAAGGCAGTGGCAATTTTCTCAGCTTGTCGCAAGGCTTCTGCGGATAGGTCTCGAACCGAAACTTCGCTGGTGCTGGTGGTTTGGGCCACTTGGCTACTGGCATGTTGCACCTGGGTAACAATTTTCCGCAAGTTACCCACCGTGGCGTTGTAAGAGTCCGCGATGGTTCCAATTTCATCCGCCGTCACCCGTGCCCGAATCGTTAGGTCTCCTTTACTAATCGGGTCTACTTCCATTAGCAGTTCCAACGCCCGTTTTTGCAGTCCTTCTTTCAGGTCGCGCTGCTCTTCAGCTAATTTTTCTGTCTGTTCTAACAGGAGGACTCGGTCTAAGGACAATCCCATCTGAGCCGCTAACTGCTTCAGGAAGCCGACTTCAGACTCTTGCCATTCGTAGGCTGCCTTGCAGTGATGGGCAATTAACATACCATAGGGCTGACCTTCATGGAGAATGGGCACCTCTAGTTTGGACTTAACGCGCCAGCGTTCCAATAACTGCAAATGGTCAGCTTGAAGATTGGCTTCAGCAATGTTATCAATGGCGATGACCAAGTCCTCTGGGTCAGTTCCTTCCCGCAGTTCGGAAAGATAAAAGCTTTCCGCTTTGTTATTGAAGGCGCGAGGAAAACCAGCCGCCACTGATTCAGCGGTAATATACCCACTGAAGTCCGGGTTGAAGCGGTAGATGAGCACCCGATCCACATTCAGGATTTGCCGGGTTTCTTCGATCATGTCCTTAAACAAGTCTTCCAAATCTTTGGAGTTCTCCGCCCGCGAACCGGTGACTTTGGCAACCAACAGGGCTTGCTCAGCAGCCAAGGTTTGTTCTCGTGTGAACACTTCTAACTGACCTGCCATGTCATTGATGTTACCGCCTAAGATCGCTAGCTCGTCTTGTCCACTCACATCCACACGGGTATCGAGTTGCCCTTGACCAATTTTTTCCACCGCTTTAGCCGCTTCCACAATGGGGCGTGTTGCTCGGTTAGCAATCAAAGCCGCGATCGCACCCACCGCTAAGGTTGCAGAAGCTGTCCCCAACAACAGAGTCCAGAGTAACTGTTTCTCAGCGACAAACGCTTTCTCTGCGGAACGAGCCAGCACGTAAGACCAGTCAAGACCATACAACGGTCTGAGGCGGTGAGCCAGGGAGTAAGTTAGAACCTGCTCCTGTGGGGTTTGCTCATCCAAACCCGTCCCGACTATATTCTTCACCTCCTGCTGTTCGAGGTCTTTTCGCGTGATTTTGGTTAACAGGGTGGGAAATACTTCTTGGACTTTTTTACCAATAAGTTGCTCGTTATCCGCTGTGGCAATCTTGCCAGCAGCATCAACCACGAAAAATTTCTGCCCCCGCTCGGTATTGATGTTAAATACCTCTTGGAGTTGTTTAATCGGAATGCGGGTACGGACAATGGCGATTGTTTGGTTGGTGACTTCATCCTTGATCGGATTCGCCATGAAAATATAAACACCCTCACCAGTTTCGGATCGTCGGGGTTCGGTAATGAACAGCTTATCCGTTTTCAGCACCTGCTGGAAATAATCTCGGTCCCAGTGATTGGGCAGGGGTTCGCTCTTAGACTGGGCAATCAGGTTACCCTTGAGATCGAACACAGCAATGCTATCGTACATGTTGTAAGTGCTGGCAAACCGATTAAGGGCTTCCTCCTTGTCCTCGCGCTTGAGTAACTCTCTCACTTGAGGGTTTCTGAAGCTAGGTATGTTTGCAAGCGTTTCAGCGTCACCCGCACGCTCTTTGATGAAATAAAAGAGCTTGTCTTTCATGTCACTCATATCAAATTGTTCTTTTTGAAGAACTTGCTGCCGCACCTGCTGAGTGGTTGTGAAATAGGAAACTGTTCCAACCGATATCACGGGAATTGTACCGATCAAGATGGCGATTGCTGTGGTTTTGACGCGCAAACTGTTCGAGAACCACTTGCCCCAGTCCCACCGTGGACGAACGTATTTTGGTGGTAGAGGGATGGGCGGCATTTCTAGCAGAGGTTGTTGGAGGGTATTGGAATCTAACTGGGACTGTAACTGACGAGTAGAAGGGGAATAATAAATTGCAGAATTTCGCTCTTCAGGATGATTACTTTTAAAGGATGAACCTCGACCATTATGATTAGCTTTGTGATTAGAGCCGGGTTTGGGAGAAAGTTGTGTCATGGAACAGACCTTAATGAGCAAAAGAATTAGGTGATTGCGAGTGACTCCAATCGAACTTGCTTAATGTCAGAGCAAATTCGTTGAATCAAATGGATAGATAGCCCTTAGTTTTGTGTAAATAGTCCGGGTTCCTGAGTCAGAAGTTAAGTACAATTCCTTACCCGACTAGGAGTCTTGTTTTGAGTCTTGTTGTAGCGGCGAATAGACTCGGGATGAAAACACTCTATAAACAGAGCTGAAACCTATTGTTTGGGCATCGATAGCATAATGGCTTTCCCATCGATGACAACTAACATTTCACCATTCGATTTCAGCCAATACCCTCGCAAAAAGGGCACAAGTTCAGGAGTTACTGTCGAGGAAGGCGGCGATTGAATCCAATCTGGATTGCACCACTCGATATCTTCAACACGATTGACGACTAACCCTAACATCTCATATTTCGGATTGGTAGCGGTTGAGTCTTTAGTAGGAGCCTGGAGCACAATTGCTGTATGAGCTGAAGTAATATTCGCTTGTTGGTGCCAGGGGGTGAGTCCGACTAAGTGACCTAAATCAACCATCCAGAGAACTTCACCCCGCCAGTTGTAAGCCCCCATAACCCAAGCTGGCATCTGAAAAATGGGTACAATTTGAGCTTTAGGAATCGTCAGTACCTCAGTCAGTTGTTGAATCGGTAAAAGGGCTGTCGTATCGGGCAAAAGATGAAATCGCAAAAACTGTTCGCTTGCCCTTGATGAAGGGACCGATTCGATAAATTGGTTCGCTACAGGTATGGAAAAGAAATTGCGGACTGATAAAGAGTTGGACATTAATTGGTTTCCACTTCAGAAGCTGTCCAAACACAACTTTCACATTTCTCCTGTAGGGTGGGCAATGCCCACCCTAACTAAGAGTTAGATATTGATGGTTTGTCAGGCTTATCGTTTGATGAGCTGTTTCACAGTACGTACCAGTTCCTCTTGGTCCACTGGCTTAGCAAGGTAAGCATCTGCTCCCTGTTTCATTCCCCAAAATTTATCCATTTCACCCGCTTTGGTTGAGCAGATAATGACTGGAATTGTACGGGTCTTGGCTTCAGCTTTGAGGTCGCGGCAGAGTTCATATCCACTGCGACCGGGTAGTACAACATCAAGAACGATGACATCAGGTTGATGGCTATTAATTTTGACGATAGCTTCTTCACCACTGTCAGCCGTTACGACATTCAAACCTCCCTGTTGCAAACAGCTGATGATAACTTGCATGTCAGTTCTGGAATCTTCAACAACTAGAGCAGTAGTCATGATTTTCACCGTATAAATTAACAAGAAAAAAGAGATTAGTTGTCAAGCAGATGTTAACCGTCAATAGTCATTGCTCCCCCACAATTCACGACACAGATAGAATTTGATCTCGTTTTCAAAGTGTATCTATGTCGTATTCCCTATCCCCCCCACCTCCCCCTCCCCCCTGCTTATTCATGAATGACTAATGACGGATTGCCCTCTGCTTTAAATGCTTGCGAATTGTGTTTAGTACGATATCTGCATCGATAGGTTTACTCAGAAAATCTGAGGCTCCAACGAGTTTGGCTCGAACTCGATCGACTAGCCCGTCATTGCCAGTCAAGATGATAATCGGGGTATCCTGGAAACAAGCCAGCTTGCGTAATTGGCTGCAAATTTCATAGCCGTTGGTATTCGGCATAACTAAATCTAAAAAGATGACATCTGGCTTACGAGCGAGTAAGGTTGCGATCGCACGCATCCCATCGGTTACGCTGATATACCGATACCCCGCTGCCAGAAGCAGTTTTTCCATGGTTTGACAAATTAACGGGCTGTCATCGACGCAAGCAACCAGCCCTCCGCTGTGGGCGACAGGGGTGGAGGGTGTTTCAGAAACTCTTCCACCCACTGGAGTCGGTAAATCGGGAATGCTAACCAATTCCATCAACCCCGATTGAATGTATGGGAAAAAGGAACGGGTGAGTTGCAACACATCCCGTTTTAGGTGCACCGCTAAGTCGCGGAGAGTATGTTTTCCGTCTAATAGCTGAGTCAGGCTTTGGTAAGTTGACGGTGATGTGTGTTTCCGGAGTTGTTCGGGTTGCTTGATGATGGGTGCCAAGTTAGGAGAATAATCCGCAACGCGATCGTTCCGCCAAACCTGCCACTGCTCCTCAACTTCTCCGATCGCCTGTTCTACATCTATCAAAGCGAGTGGTGTTGAGAAGGAGTTATAGGCTTGGATTTGATAAGTTGCACGCCTTGCCTGCGCTACATCAAAAAGGACTTCTGCGATCGCGGCGTGAATGATGTGCGCGGCTTGTTGAGAAGTGATTTTTTGCTGCTGAGTCCATAAGGATAATAGCTGATATTGCCAGCACAGGGGGACGCTGCTCGTATCGATTTTCGCTAAATCGCGCTCTAGGGTTAAGCGCAAAGTTGGACTCTGAGGACAGTATAGGGCTAAATTCCTTTGCCATCGTCTCACCGGATGAGTTCCACCCGTCGCATACATAATGCGCCCTAGATGGAGAAAAAACTGCCATTGCTGTCCTTCGGGTTCAGATAACACCAGTTTGCCGCTAAACCGAATTCGCTTCAAGGTGGTGAGAAATTGAATTTGCTTGGATGCTGTAAACAGACTCAGAGGCGTAACAGGAGAAATTTCTTTAACAGCCATCACTACATCATCTCCAGGGCTAAGCGGCTCACAAAACATTGAAACCTACAGTTTTTTTTCAGTGAAGACGCACCTAGTCTGAATACAGAGAGCTTTGACCTAATATTTCTACATCTCATCAATGCTAGTGAAATCTCTCCACTCCACTCTAGGTTTAGACTCTAGATTTTTTTGAGATGATCAGGTTATGAAATATTATCTACACCCAGCAGTCAGTTCTTTTTTTTGTCTCTTTTCTATTATTAGCTCTTATCTAATTATCTGTGTATAAAGCTTCTATAAATTTAGAAATATTTCTTTTTTAGCCGTTGTCCATGAATTCAATTTACGCCGAAACCCTTTCCTCTAAAGGATTTCGGCTTTTAATTTAAAGTATTAAGATATTTTATTGTTAATTTTTTACTATAAAGATTAACGTTTAAATAGATAGAGTCTCCACTCCAAAATTCCATACAAAGCTTTATTTACTCCAAGTAATAATTATTTATAATCAAGCCGACATAAAGGAAAAAATTATTCAGCCTCTACCCTTTTTTTTTGTAATACATGCTCTGTTTTGTATGACACAACACTTGCGTTTGTATGACGATGGGTCTTGATTTATACGACAGTAATCCTCCCGAAAATATTGATAAAGTTAGGCAAAACTTGTGAGTAAGTTGTGAGCCTTTAACAGACGTGTGCCGTTCGCTACACCTGAAAAAAACAGGATGAGAATTTCTCCCACTTGCATCCTCAGTACTAAACTGGGTGGTGGCACGCTGGCAGCACTGACTTGTCACGTAGATTACTTGTCAGAGAGTTCTGTCGAAGAAATCTACGCCTCAACCCTTTCCCAGAGTTGAGCTTGTCTGCGCCCTAGTGTCATGAAATTTTTTATGGAAGAATAATCGTGAGGAATTTAACTCAGAGTGCATCTGGCATGAGCCAAGCTGACCATCAGCCTCACTCTGTACAAGCGAAACGCTTACAACTCCAATACTTAGTCAATCTCTGCGCTGCCTCAGACGCAGAACCCCAGGTCGGTAGCGATGTGATCCAAGGGTTAACGCAGACTCCCAAAACTCTACCACCCCAATATTTCTATGATGATCGTGGCTCTGTTCTGTTTGAGCAGATTTGTGAGTTACCCGAATATTACCCAACGCGCACAGAAGCTGCGATTTTACGCCAATATGCTCGTGAAATTGCCCGGATGACAGGTGCTTGTGAACTGGTGGAACTCGGTAGTGGTAGTTCCACGAAAACCCGTCTTTTGTTAGATGCTTACGCGGCTCATAGCTACCCATTACGCTATGTACCCATTGATGTCAGTGCCGGAATCTTAGAAAGCAGTGCGAGGCAGTTACTGGCGGATTATCCCTCACTTCAGGTTCAGGGTTTAGTCGGCACTTATGAGTTGGCATTACAACAGCTAGCACCTACTTTGTTGCCTGCGCGGATGATTGTGTTCTTAGGCAGTACGCTGGGCAATTTCAATCCCCAGGAGTGTGATGTCTTTTTCTCACAGATTCAAGCGGCGCTTAAAGTGGGCGAGTATTTCCTACTCGGCGTAGACCTGCAAAAACCAAAATCATTGCTGGAAGACGCTTACAACGACAGCCAAGGCGTAACGGCTCAATTTAATCTCAATATACTGGAGCATCTGAATCAGCGTTTTGCCGGGAATTTTGATACTCAGCGGTTTGAACATTGGGCTTTTTACAATGAGGAACTCCATCAGATTGAGATGCATTTGCGGTGTTTGGCAGCGCATACTGTGCGGTTAGAGTCGCTTGACCTCACCCTTAATTTTGCAGCAGGGGAAACGATCATGACGGAAATTTCCCGCAAGTTTGACCTAGATGGTATACAACAAGAACTTCAGGCCAAGGGTTTAAAACCCCTCAAGGTTTGGACTGACTCGAAACAGTGGTTTGGCTTGATCCTCTGTCAGCTTTAACCCTCAATCTCCCCTGTTTAATGAGTTTCAGTAGGGTGGGTTACGGCTGCGCCTAACCCACCCCATACCTGTTTTTTGCTCCGCATCACCACAAACGACCTGATATTCTGGAACTCCTCACCCCTAGCTAAAGGCGAAGGCTAACATCGGCTTTAGTCTATACCAGAGATTTTTCAAAAGCTGGGATAAGTTCTATCCTCGATTTTTTATCAACATAACATCAATAATCTTGATAGCTGTTTCTTCTGGTATCTCCAAGACGTGATAAAGCTCATTCAAAAATTCTTCTTCCTCTTCTGTCACTTCGCCATCGGCTAAGACAATATCCGCCGTTACAGCAAAAACTGTTTCTTGCAAGTCATGAGGTAGCGAGGCTAGCGCCGCAGCTAGCAGGATTTCAGCGCCTTGGCGTTGGAGAATACTCAGAAGTCGATCAAGCATTCTTTGCAACACATCGGCTGGATAGCTCCTGAATAGTTGCATCCGAGATAAAGTAATCATGAGCAATTCCTCTTCTGCATCAGCCGCGTAACCATCGGCAGCAACGGCAATCAGGGCGATCGCCGCAAAGGCTTCGGCTGGCCCTAATGTGGTGTGGCTTTGTTGACGCGCACTAGAGAGTTTGTCGAACAGACTCATTTGAGTTTTTTCCTTGAGAGTAGATTGACCAACACCACGATGGTACTGTTTGAATCTGAGGGAATTCCCATCAAGACGGATTTCTTTGCGCGATGCTGTGTAACGTTAACGCTTACGAGGGTGATGGGTAAGTTCCTGGGCGTTCATGCACTAGATTCCCTGATGTTCAACCTCATTCTCAAAGCTAAGAATGAATCTCTATCTAAATGCTCTTGTTAAAGAAAATAGCTTAAGCGGAAAATCGAGCGAGCCATCACTTCATTAATCAAACGGATTTTTAAGGGTAAAAGACACCCTAGAGAGAATTTTGCCAATTTTTTGATCTCTCTATTGATTGAAAGCCAATGAACCGATGCTATGTATTTTGCAAATTTTTACATCACCCTAAGGAAAGACTACACAAGGTTCTCATCCTTTTCCAGAATCTTTTTACGGTAGTTCTAAACGTTGGGAATTAAGTTGTTGGAGCGGATAAAGTCCCGTTAATGATTAAATTCTTGCCTGAGGATGGTGGACTTCATTCAAACTTTAAAAAACTGATTGAGTTCTTAAAGTCACAAATAAGAGTTGTCGAAAGAATTTCGATATTTTTTTCAGACCCATAGGATAGGGATAAGCCAAAAGCTCGTAACCCAAGCAGAGCTTCATCCACCCAATAAACCCCTCGACTTGTTGACCGCTTATTCTCCCAATTATTACTAAGCCCTAGTCACGAGTCTTACTGGATAGAGAAACAAAGGACAACAAACATCATGCTCGACGCCCGCGCCCATCTAAAAAATTTCATCCCTCAAGGCAGTCCCGTCGGCAAACTCACCCAACTTCCCGTCGTCGGCAATCGCTTGTTGCAAACGCAAGTCTCTCAGATGAGCGTCCAACAACTCCAACAACGAATCGCGCAAAATCCCAGCAATTTCCTGCTGATTGACGTGCGCCATCAGAGTGAACAAAACATTGCTCGCTTACCGGGAGATTGGTTCCTTGTTCCCTATCCACTGATTAAAGCTGGTGCAGGAGTGGCGAGAATCCAAAAACTGCTGCAAGAAAAACGTCAAGCGAACCCAGGTCAAGAGATTCAAATTTTGGTCTTGTGCAAAGCTGGGATTCGCTCTGCTCATAGCGTCCTCCGCCTACAACAAGCTGGCATCAAAGCCATCAATATTACCGGTGGCATCCATGCCTGGAACAAATACATCGACCCCAGCTTGCCCCTGTACGACATCAAAGACATCCCAGAATTTCAGTCTAGTTTGGCGAAAAAGCGCTCACCACAGCAACGCTGGTTATCCGGTTGTGGTGTCGCCCTAGCTCTCTCCGCCGTGGGTGCAGTAGGAGCGGTACGTTACAACTCCGACTTACTGCGACCCCTAATGCAAGCCGGTGTACCTTTAGCCGCCGCCTCAGACCTCCCCATTGTTGGCTATGCGATTCAAGAAGCCTCTGAGCCAGTGATGAATGTACAGCAACTCAAGAAACTACTCAACAGCAAAGACCAGAAGAACTACTTGATTGTTGATGTACGCACCACTCAGGAGTACGAACTGTCTCACATCCCCGGTTCCGTCTCGCTTCCCCTGCAAGAACTGGAGCAAGGCAAAGGCATTAAGGAAATTAAGTCTCAGCTCAAGGATCGTCAACTCATTGCCTACTGTACTTCTGGTAAACGCTCCGCCCGTGCCCTAGTATTACTACATCAGGCAGGGGTTATCGGCACCAAAGTCCAAGGTGGCATCGAAGCTTGGACAAAAGAAATTGACCCCTCGCTGGCAACCCACTAGCAGTAAAGGTTAAGCTAATGGGTCTAAGGATATTAATCTAGAGCGCTATACCCAACGCTCGTTCCTGCTCAGGGTGACTTCTTGCCAAAAAGTCCTTCATTAAGCCTTGTAGAAGTCAAAATGCACAGTCCTCTTCCGATAATTCTGGGCAGCCTGTTACTCTTTGGGATTTTAGAAGTCTTATATCCTTTTTACACATACAAGCAGGGTTGGACGGATAGAATTGGGCCAAATTTGGCGATCGCCATTTTCAATTCTGTCGTCACCAAGATCCCTTTTGGCTTACTCTTAAACTGGATTTGGCAGCAAAAGATGTGGCCTGGACTCTTTCACTATATTCCTTGGCCTGGGGTCGTTGCTTTACTCTCCATACTGGTACTCGACTCCTACCGTTATGCGTGGCATTGCATGGCGCACTTTTGGCCCATCGGCTGGCGCTTTCACCGAGTGCATCATTCGGATCTAGCCATGAACATTACGACGGCTTATCGATTTCAGCTGCTCGAGGTGATGGCATCCTACGTACCCATGGCACTCTTAATTGGCTTGTTTGGCATCAGGCCGGAATATTTCTTTATCTATGAAGCCATGTTTGTTGCTGACCAATTGTTTCAACACAGCAACTGGGCACTTTCACCAAAAATTGACCGCATCCTCACGTATTTGATTGTGACTCCCAACTACCATCGCATCCATCATTCACAAATCGTCAAGGAGACAGACTCCAACTTTGGCAGTTTACTGACGATTTGGGATCGGTTGTTTGGCACTTATCGGTATTGCAGCGACACCAAAAAGATCGACATCGGTTTAATCGAATATCCCGAACCCCTCAGTATCAAGGATATGTTTATTTTGCCGTTTAAAAAATAAGTATCGCCGATTTACGAGTTTAAATTTCTCATCCTACTACTTCTAGGCGCACTGGCTGGTGCGCCTTTTTTTTACAGTCTATTCATATTGCGTTCTTTTTTGTTCTCGGCAATCTTAACCATTCGATCAATTCATCATTTAACCATTTGATTTCTTCCTCAGTCAACTGGCCTTTCCTCGCCAGCTCATATGACCGCTCTCCAACGCGAATCGTTAACCGCGTGCTAAGCCATACATTTTCACCTTTCAGATTAGTTATCAGATATTCTTGGGTGGATTCTATCTGATAGCTCTCTTGTTTCGGCAACGGATGCGATCGCTGCCATTTTAAGCCCCAAAAATCTTTAAAAAAAGATATTTTCTCTCGTTCGACTCTGAATCGAGTTGGCACGAATAAACTCGCAAAAAACCCGCCCCAAACGAGAACAAAAAAACTACAAGCGAAAATCAAAAAAATCATAGATTCAGAGGTAATGTTTACCCACAGAATTTGTACCCAAAACAATAAAAATGGAGTTACCAACGCAAGTAAAGCGACATCAAAAAAACCAAATTCTTTGGGTGGAAATAAAATTTCCAAAAAATCAGCCGTTTTGGTTAAAATCACCTCACTATCTGGCGGTTTCCTGACAATTCGACCGAGATTTTCATTCCTAATTCGAGGATTTTGTAGAGCTTGCAGTGCCTCCCTCGCAGAGGTTAGGCGTCGATTCAAACTCGGTTCGGTCATCCACTCTAACCAATCCCTAAAAGTAGCCTCAAGATTGGCAACCTGCTGAAATTGAATTCGTCCATCTTTTTGGGGAAGTTCAGTAGGATGACGACCCGTGATTAGATAAATTAAGGTTGCACCTAAACTGTAGAGGTCAGAAGCTGGAGTAGTACGTCCACCAAATTGTTCCGGTGGCATATACCCGTAAGTTCCGACAACAGTAATGGTTCCCCCTTCTTGGGCTGCAATCGTTTGAACAGAGCCGAAATCGACTAAATAGACTTGACCCACACTATTACCAGAGCGATTGGTTAATAAAATATTGCTGGGCTTGATATCTCGGTGGATGACAGGCGGATCATATTCATGGAGGTAATGGAGGATTTTTAACAAGGCTGTGGCTAATTCTTTAACTTCGCTGTCACTAAAAGTACGCCCTGCTTTGAGATGTTGCTCTAGAGTTTTTCCTGCCACATAGCTCTGGACTAAAGCAAATCCCTTATTGTTGGGTGAATCGACCTCTAAATAGTCGAGGTAGCGAGGAATTGCCGGATGGGAAAGTGCTTTTAAAGTTTCGGCTTCCCGCTCAAATAGCTTCAGGTGCTGCCATTCAAAGTCATTACCCAAAGACAGCAGTTTGATTACTACCAGTTCTTCAGTTTGCAAGTCACGGGCTAGAAGCGTTTGTCGTCCAGGTTGTTTTCCCAGTTGTTGCTGTACTTCGTAGCGCTGTCCCAATATCAGATTGGTCATTTTTCCATCTCCATGTGCGCTTTCTAGTTTTTGTGGCCTTGGGAAGACTTATCTTGTCCCGCGCCGTCTGCTTTCCCGTTCATACCAGCGGGCAATCCGTTGACTGATTAACCCCATCGATAGCCCTGCAATTAAGGCAGGCGCAACCAAGAAGGCAAGCGACTTGGAAACGTTGGGCAAAAGACCGGATGGAGCAACGTTGAGGATATCAAAGCCGATTAAACCTCCAGCGATGCTCAATAAGGTACTCAGTAGGCCAACAACTCGCCGATGAAGTCGAGGATTTCTCAGGGGAAAGTACCATAAACGTGTGCAAATCCCGACGAATAGTCCGTTGGCAAAGCCAGCAAAAAAGCCTGCCAACCCACCAAAGTATGCGCCAAACATTGTCCCCATACCGGGAAAAATGGCTGTGCCATAGATTCCACCGTAGGCGGCTCCCGCAAAAACTCCTATCGCTGTACTGCGCCAGAGGGTGTTCCATAGCAACTCAATCGTTGTTACTGGATTTTCTTTGTTGAGCAAGAGCTGATTACTCTGGCTTAAGGGCTGTTCTAGAGCTTGCAATGCTGTTTCGGCAGAGGTGAAGCGACGATCTAAACTCGGTTCTATCATCTGGTTCAGCCAATCGACAAAAGCAGGACTGAGATGAGCGGCTTGCTGAAATTCAATCCTCATGTCCTTTTGAGGTAAGTCGGCGGGATGCATCTTTGTTGCCAAGGCGATTAATGTTGCTCCTAAGCTGTAGAGGTCGGATGCAGCAACGGCTCGTCCCCCAAATTGTTCAGGAGGCATGTAGCCATAAGTTCCTACTACTGTTACGGTTCTACCTTCTTGAGTTGCGAGAGTTTGAACTGAACCGAAATCAACCAGATACACCTGCCCGACACGATTGCCAGAGCGATTTGTTAAAAGAATATTGCTGGGCTTGATGTCGCGATGAATCAAAGGCGGCTTTTGCCCATGCAGGTAAATCAAGATTTCTAAGAGAGCCTTAGCTAACTGTTTGATCTCACCCTCGCTAAACGTTCGCCCCTGTTTAAGATGCTCCTCCAGAGAGGGCGCTTCAATATAACTCTGCACCAAAGCAAATCCTTTGCCGTTTGGTGTATCGAGTTCAAAGGAATCGAGATAGCGAGGCAGGGCAGGATGTGAGAGGGATTGGAGAGTTTCAGCCTCGCGTTCAAATAGCTTCAAGTCATCCCAATTAAAGTCACTGCTAAAGGTGAGCAGTTTGATGACGACTAATTCTTGAGTGTCCAATTCACTCGCCAGCAGGGTTTGTCGCCCAGCTTTCTTGCCCAGACGCTGTTGAACTTCGTAGCGCCCGCGCAGTATCTGTTTCGGGGAATCGCCCAAGCTAAGACTAGTCATGATGAAGCTTCCTACAACTAGCGGGTGCTAGTTTTTGCCCAATTTCATTAATCTACGCGGGTGCGATCGCCGATTTCGGAAAAACAATCCGGGCGTAGCACTGGAATTACCGAATGTGGAGGAGGAGCCACAAGTGATTGATCACCGCACACTCATGAATTAACACGAGTTCCCATGACTGACGAAAAGATAAAAACCAATCGGCTTGTTCCTCATTGGGGGTTGCCCATAGAATCAACTGTGCTACACATAGAACGGCTTGCCAAGGGTGAGGGAACACCCTACAGTGAGGAACCGTACAGCCACGAGCCACCAGGAGTACTGGCTACAGTCATCCGCCGCTGCCTCTACGCTGAAAATATCCCCAATGCCCTCAAAGCCCGACTCGAAATCTGTATCGGGCAGATGGAATATATAGTTATCCCGTCCTGGCATGAGGGTTATGATGCCTGTGTCTCCTTAAAAAAGCGTTGTAAGTTCGGATTAGAAACACTTCAACAAACAGGACACCTAGAAGCATCCTATCGTTACCCATTTGAGCGATCGCGCTGGTACTGGTTCTTAGCGGGTTGGTTGTCCGCGTGTCGGGAGAATCACCCATAAGTTAACACTCCTACGCCTAAAAGGAAGTGGGCTTTCTTGCTTAGTTCTGTCAGAAGAGTGCGATCGCGAACCTTGTCGCTAAACTAGAGTCTAATGCGCGTTGAGGATAACAAACGCTGTGGCACAAGTGACGCCTGAAATACAACAGCGAGTTCAAGAACTGCGGCAGTTGGTGCAAAAAGCCAGCTATGCCTATTACGTCCTCGACAATCCCATCATGGAGGATGCCATTTATGACAAGCTGTATCGGGAACTGCAAGATTTAGAGACACAATATCCGGAGTTAATCACCCCTGAAAGCCCCACGCAGCGTGTAGGGGAGAAACCAGCTTCCCAGTTTTCCTCCGTGCGGCACAATATCCCTCTTTACAGCTTGGAAAATGCCTTCAATATCGAGGAGTTTACCAAGTGGCAGGAACGATGGCAGCGCTATGCACCCTCCACCCCCCCAACCCCCCGGAGTTCGGGGGGAGAACAAGGAAAAGTTGAGCTTTTTGAATATGTCTGTGAACTCAAAATTGATGGCAACGCTTTGGCGTTGACTTATGAAAATGGCGTCTTAGTGCGGGGAGTCACGCGAGGCGATGGTGTTACGGGTGAAGAGATTACCCAGAATGTCCGCACCATTCGCTCGATTCCCTTGCGTTTGAATACAGAGACACCGCCGCCAGTGGTAGAAGTACGCGGAGAGGCATTTTTACCCATCAATATATTTGAACAAATTAATCAGGAACGCGAGAAAGCAGGTGAGCAATTGTTCGCGAATCCTCGGAATGCGGCAGCGGGAACACTACGGCAATTAGACCCTAAAATTGTCGATCGCCGACGGTTGGATTTCTTTGCTTATACCTTATATATTCCCGGAAAAGAGGACGTGGAAGTTGCTCGTACTCAATGGGATGCCCTGGAATTAATGCAAAACTTGGGTTTCCGGGTGAATCCGAATCGCAAAATCTGCGCCGCTTTAGAAGATGTGCGAGATTATTACAACTGTTGGGATACCCAACGGCGGAATTTGCCCTATATGACGGATGGGGTAGTCGTAAAACTCAATTCCTTTGCCCTTCAGGAACAATTGGGCTTTACCCAGAAGTTTCCCCGTTGGGCGATCGCCCTGAAATACCCCGCCGAAGAAGCGCCGACTGTCGTCAAAAACATCAGTGTTAATGTGGGACGCACGGGCGCACTCACCCCCTTAGCTGAGATGCAACCCGTACAACTGGCGGGAACCACGGTACAACGGGCAACCCTGCACAATAGCGATCGCATTGCCGAACTTGATATCCGCATCGGTGACACGGTAATTGTTCGCAAAGCCGGTGAAATTATCCCCGAAGTGGTGCGAGTACTGCCAGAGTTGCGCCCAGAAGGAACTCAACCCTTCCAAATGCCCACCTGCTGTCCCGTTTGCCATCAACCGGTGGTGCGTCCAACGGGTGAGGCGGTGACTCGCTGCATCAATGCCTCTTGTCCAGCGATTCTCAAAGGCGCGCTAACCCACTGGGTAAGCCGTGATGCGCTAGATATTAATGGCATGGGGGAAAAGCTCGTGCAGCAGCTCGTTGATCAAGGTGTTGTACACTCAGTTGCTGACCTTTACGATTTAACCCTGGAGTCGTTACTCTCGTTAGAGCGCATGGGTAAGAAGTTGGCGCAGAAATTGGTGAATGCAATCGCTCACTCCAAAACTCAACCTTGGTCACGAGTATTATACGGCTTAGGGATTCGTCACGTTGGTAGTGTCAATGCTCAAACCTTAACCCAACAGTTCCCTACTGTGGAACAGATTGCTGGAGCTTCCGCTGCCCAAATTGAAGGCGTCTATGGAATTGGCCCAGAAATTGCTCAATCTGTCTATTCCTGGTTCCAAGTTCCAGCTAACCAAGCTTTGATTGACCGATTGCGAAAAGCCGGTTTGCAGTTAACCACACAATCCAATACCATAAGTCAATCTCAAAGTCAAGTATTTAGTGGGAAAACCTTTGTGATCACAGGCACCTTGCCCACATTAAAGCGTGATGAAGCGAAGGGGTTGATTGAAAAAGCGGGTGGAAAAGTGACGGGTTCGGTTAGTGCCAAAACTGACTATTTACTAGTAGGGGAAGAAGCGGGTTCCAAATTGGAAAAAGCACAAGCCTTAGGCATTCCCCAATTAAGTGAGGCTCAATTGTTGGAAATGCTGGAAGATTAAACACCGATTTCCCTTCTGCCTTCTGCCTTGTGCCTTCTACCTTCTGCCTTCTGCCTTCTGCCTTCTGCCTTCTGCCTTCTGCCTTCTGCCTTAATCGTCAGCGTCAGCTTACCCTATCACCCCTTAAAAAACAGTAGACGCAGGCAGACAAAAATCAATGCTCCTAAACCAGCGGCTATGGGTAGGGTAATAATCCAAGCCAGTGCAATCCCTTGAACCGTTTGTAAACGGACTTTCTTCCAGTCTTGAATCAGTCCAATGCCAACAACAGCACCAACTAAAGCGTGGGACGTAGAAACAGGGATGCCAAACCGGGAAGCCAGCAAAATGGTGGTGGCAGTGGCAAGTTCGGCGCAAAATCCACTACTGGGTTGGAGCGGAATGATATTTTCTCCAATGGTGGCGATGACATTTTTGCCCCAAATGGCTAAACCAAAAACGATACCAGCCCCGCCGAGGATGAGAATCCACAAAGGAACGTTAAATCCCGTGAGGGGAACAGAACCTGTACGTAGAATATAGGCGATCGCAGCTAAGGGAGCGATCGCATTTCCCACATCATTCGACCCATGAGCAAAGGCAACAAAGCAAGCACTCAAGACTTGGAAGCGTCCGAGTAATCGTTCTACAGGATTGGAGAATGGGGAATCTTGAGCATTGGGTATGTCTGTAAACCGAGCGAGTTGTCGCCAACTAATAATAGTCAGAGCAACAGCCGCAACAGCCCCCGTAGCAATGGGTAAGTCGTGGGAGGGAATCGGCAAAGCCGCAAAAAAGGGTTGTTGAAATAGAGTCGGCAGGACGATAATGCCGAAGACGCTAAATAGTGTGGTACTCAGCCAAGGAATCCACTCGCGCAGTTGGACGATGGGGTTGGGGCGATCCAGAATGGAGTACCTGACGACAGTGTAGAAGCCCACAGCAATCAGGCCACTCACCACTGGCGTAGCGACCCAAGCCAGGGAAATCAGACGAATATTTGACCAATCAACAGCACCAAAACCGGCTGCTACCCAACTAAATCCTGCGATCGCTCCCACCACCGCATGAGACGATGAAACAGGCCAACCCTTGCTAGTGGCAATTTGCAGCCATAAACCACAAGCCAATAACACTGCAATCATTCCTAGTATCAGCAGTTGAGGCTTGTCCGCAAACAATTCGGGGTTAGCGACTTCCGTGGCTAGGGTGGCGGAAACGCCATGACCGAATAAAACCGCGCCCGTAAACTCCAAAATGCCAGCAATCACAAGCGCTTGCCGGAGCGTAACCGCCTTTGACCCCACAGAAGTCCCCATCGCATTAGCGACATCGTTAGCGCCTAGATTCCAGGCCAGGTAGAAAGCTAGGATTGCCGTCAGACCCAGTTGTAGTACCAGCATCATCCTTGCTCATTAGATAAAATTTCTTTCACTGCCGACCTATAGCAATCATAGGTCTGGCGATTGAAACAGACGAACATCACAGCCTCTACGGAGGAAGGGTGTTCCAAAAACGTCTTGACTTGTTTCACGGCAATTTTGGCAGCGCGTTCTGGAGGAAAGCCATAAACACCTGTACTAATCGCGGGGAAAGCAATGGAGCGAATCTCATATTGCTCCGCAATGGCGAGACAACGGCGATAACAGCTAGCTAATTGCTCATCCTCCCCATGGTTTCCATGATGCCAAACTGGCCCTACGGTGTGAATCACCCAATCGGCAGGGAGATTGTAACCCCTGGTAATTTTGGCATCGCCCGTTTTACAGCCATTTAAACGTCGGCATTCTGCCAGTAATTCTGGCCCTGCGGCTTGATGAATGGCTCCATCCACCCCACCACCCCCTAAAAGAGAGGTGTTGGCGGCGTTGACAATGGCATCGACCGACTGCTGAGTGATATCTCCTTCAAGGAGAGTAATCTTCCCTGATATCATAAAAATTAGTCAATCAAATAGATGAATTGTACCTAAGCGGATGTTGAAGCGCGTCCCTGACCATCTACATTGGCAACCTGGATATATCAAGGTAGCTTTGCCCTTAGGCGCTAGCTCCGCTAGACTACATCCTACTAGCTCCTGGTTAGCGTCTTGCCATGTGCGGCTTGTTCAGTTGAGTCAACGCTATCGTCTCGCGGCTTTGTTAGCACAATGGGCAGCGATCGCCTCCAAAAGGACTACAATGCAGCAATAGAGTTTTGGCAACAGCAGCCATACGCCAAGCTGACACAAGCGTTTCTTGAGCTAAGTATCGTGTTCTCTACAACTTAATAAAATCCAAACATTCTCTGGGTAAAGCCAAGTGTAGATAAAGACATCAGTAACGGCTAAGTTTTATTCCCCGGTAAAACTTCGCCTTGTCAGTCGCTTCAAGAATTCACGACTCAGCACACTTCTGTCTAAATGCAACCAATGTTAGCGATATCAAGCGAGCTCCTCTCTACTGCTCTAAATAGCATGAAGTTGTCTTCTCTTTCTAAAGCGAAAAATCAATGGCCTACATTTGAAGACATTTTGCACAACCTACATGCACAGGGAATCTACATCCATTCCGAGCAATTAGCCGAATTTATGCTAGGGCACGGATTGCCGGTTCACCTGCGCTATGTACCCGCTCATTTGCGCTCGAAAGCGATGGAAGTGAATCAGAATTACAAAGGGGATATGGTACTCGTGGTTGAAGAATTCAATTCGCCTTACTGGGATTTCTCCTGGATGGAAAATATACAGAAGCCTTTTGTACACGACAGTCTGGGCGATCGAACTGACTGGATTGAAGACATCGAGCAGCCATCCTGGGACTATTCTTGGATGAAATAATCGATTAGGGATGGGGGTGAACCGTTCAGGACTTACGCACGAACGCCTCCTGTAGGGGCAATCTCCTCACTAAAGCTCCAGCCGTGGTTGCCCCCCTTTCACTAATTTCGCCATACCTCGTTGTCTTTCTAGTTGTTCTCGATGAAAATCAACTCTCAAACTGACTCAAACGAAACGTTGGAATTTTCCGATGTTTCTGGTTCAGAATCGTCTGGACTGACGCCTGAGCAATATCGGCGCAAAATGCAGCGGCGTAAGGAGGTACAAGAACAGCGCCTTGCCCAAGCCTCGCAAGAGAAGGGTCTGATCATTATTAACACAGGCAACGGCAAGGGGAAAACGACAGCCGCGTTAGGGATGGTTTTGCGATCGCTCGGTCATGGTTATCGAGTTGCAATCATACAATTCATTAAGGGAGCTTGGGAACCAGCCGAGAAAGCCGCTTTCCAACACTGGACATTAGCCGCGCCCGACGAAACCCCCCAGTTAGAATTTCACGCACTTGGAGAAGGGTTCACCTGGGAAACTCAAGATCGAGCACGAGACATTGAAAAAGCGAAAGCTGCATGGGACAAGGCGTTAGAATTTATCCGTAATCCAGACTTTAGACTCGTACTGTTAGATGAGGTGAATGTCGCCTTAAAGCTAGGTTACCTAGATGTTCAAGACGTTCTAGCAGGATTGGCACAAAAGCAAGACATGTCTCACATCATTTTGACGGGTAGAGGCGCACCTGCTGCTTTAATTGAGCGAGCTGACTTAGTGACGGAAATGACGCTGGTTAAACATCCTTTTCGGGAACAGGGGATTAAGGCACAAGCGGGGATTGAGTTTTGAGATTAATTCTTTAAATTCGCTACTTGTTACAGCACTTCTTCTGGCTCCTGTTCCAAGGGAGTGCCACAGATTTTACAGAATAGAGATGCCTTGTCATGGAACGGTAAGCCACAACCTAGACAAGGCATCTCTATTTGGTTAGCCGTTTTAATTAATTGCTGAATCCAATCCCCTAATTGCCAGGGAATGAGGGCAATCCCCGTCAAAATCATCAGGATTGTCAGTAAGCGACCGATTTCTGAAAGGGGTGTAAGCGGCTTCACATCTTTTCTTACAGTATCAAGGGATTGCTTTCTGTAGTACACAGACATGAAACATTTTTGCCACAAGTTAGTCATCACATAGTGTTAGGGTTGATTATTAGCAAAACTATGGGTGTGTAGGTTTTAATTAGAACATTTTTAGCGAATTGCAATGCATCATCATTCCACCTCCTGCGTTCATCACACAATTCCTGTAAGTCATTCACCCCAACCAAGCAGTAAGGTGAGGTTACTGCTGATTGCGTTGGTTCTGATTTGTAGCTTTGCGGTTGCAGAGTTAGCCGTAGGATTATTTAGCCATAGTCTTGCACTCCTAGCTGATTCAGGTCATCTAGCGTCTGATTGTTTGGCGTTGATACTGGCGTTACTGGCAAGCTGGATTGCTCAGCGCCGCAGCTCTAGTGATTCAGTACCGGGAAACCATTGGGTTGAAGTCTTGGCGGCATTGATCAATGGTTTGGGACTGGTGGCGATCGCACTTTGGATTGGTTGGGAAGCGGTGGAACGTCTCCAGTCTCCCCCCGTGGAAATACTGAGTCTGCCGATGTTGGTGACGGCTAGCGTAGGGTTTGGAGTCAACAGTATCAATATCTTCTTATTACACAAAGATAGCCATCATGACCTCAACATCAAGGGAGCCTTTTTGCATGTTTTGGCTGATGCGGCAAGTTCAATTGGGGTTATTTTCGCTGCGATCGCGGTTTGGGCACTGAATTGGCTCTGGGCAGATGCTGTGATCACGCTGTTCGTATCCGGGCTGATTATCCTGAGTGCAACTCCTTTGATTGTTCAAAGTCTGAATGCTCTGTTTGCCAAGTCTCCTGAGTGACTTCTTCAGAACTGGCTCTAAAAACCTCTTTGCAATTCCACCAACAGTGGCAAATGATCTGAGCCAATATTGGCACCCGTAGCACGGTTGATCGTTCTAATAGATGGACTATGCAAGCAATGGTCGATCGCAATCATCAGGGGTGAGGGTAAAGCGGCGTGCCATGTCGGTTGCAACCCAAACCCGCGCAGCGAATTACGCAGATCGCTATCCTGTAGAAACTTGCGAAATCGACCTGACCACGGGGTAGTATTAAAGTCACCCATCACAACAACCTCCCGTTTGTCTTGTCTCTGCTGACGAAGGCTCCACTCGGCGGCGGCATCAAACTCTACCTGTTGAAAGGCTGAAGAGCCGCGATTATGTGGACGGGCTATACTCAAACCGAGGATTACCACTTCTCTACTGCCCCATCGCAGCGTAGTTTCGATCAGGGGTGCTCCTGAGTTAGGCGGCAATTCTACGATTTGCGTCCCCTCTATCTCAACTGACTTGGATGGCGTAGTGGGTACAAGCATGGCTACACCTGTGGAATTCTCTCGTGGTAAAGACGTAGCCACTCGGTATCGTGAGAGATTGGATTGCAGCGTATTCAGCCATCTTGATGTGAGCTCTTGCAACAGAACTACATCGACGTTTTGTGATTCTATATACTCTATGGCTGGCCTTGTGTCCTGATTGTGATGATCGAGGTTAACGAGGAGAAGACGCAAGGTACTGCCAGGGATGAGGTTGGCTGGTTGTAAGTAAGAGCCTTGAGCCGATGAGAAAAACAGGGGAACGATAAACGCCACGTTGAGCAATAACGGCAAACACCAAGCAAAGCTCCAGGCTTGACGCGAAATGCCGCCAACCATGATTGCAGCTACCAGAATTAAACAGTATTGGGGTCTGGGATGCTCGAACAGCTCGAAAACCCACCACAGACTGCCGGCAAAACCGAGAAGGGTAGCGATTGTGGCACCCGCCGCAGCAACATTCAGTAAGAATTTAGCTAAACGGACTGCTCGCTTGAAGGCCAATCTTGACTGAGGCATCTATCTGGAGACTGATTGAGTCAGTCCAAGTTAGCACAGAGCAAGCCTTGTTTATCCCCCGTCAGCGCCCTAGCAATACCGCGACTGTAAGAGCGATCGCTTTTCTCGCGACAAAACCGAACCTCGTTCGATATGGTGTGTTTTGCCCGACTCACTTCTCGCCAATGCCGTCGCAGAGAGTGCGATCGCTCTCAGGAGCGCTATTGTTGAGATAATTCCCCACTTCCTGACACGCTTGCTCCACAAGCTCCTCAAGTCTTTTGTGTGACTGACTTATCCATTGATTCAGATTCAAGTACCACACAGTTACCTTGTTGTCAGCAGTGGCAATAGCGAGTATCTTGCCGTCGGGGCTAAAACTTAGATCGGCGATCGAGCTGTTTAGTTTAAGAGTAGCGAGTTCTTTGCCTTCTTGACTCCAGAGTTGGACCCTATTGTTGCCGACGGCGGCAGCAATTGTCTTGTTGTCAGGACTGAATTTCACATTGTAGCCTCGAACGTTACTCACCGTTAGCAGGTTTCGGGGTTCCTGACCTTCAAGTTTCCAGAATTTAACTGTACTGCTGTCCCCATTCCCACGGAAGGTAGCAATCAACTTGCTGTCGAGGCTAAATTGCAGATGATCGATCTTCTCGTTAGCAGGCAAGAGTTGAATCGGCTTCCCATCAACGCTCCAAAACTTGACCGTGCTGTTGCTTTCGCTCGGCGGCTCAGTGGCAATTAACCTGCCATCAGGACTCACTTCTAAACTATCGAACTGCTCTTTGACGGTAAAGTGCTTTAGTGGCTTCCCGTCAGTGCTCCAGAGCTTGACTGTGCTGTTGTCCCCATCCTTACGATAGGTGGCAACTAGCTCACTGTCAGAGTCGCTAAAGCTCACGTCATTGAACGTCTCGTTAGGGAGAAAGCGTTTGAGCTGATTCCCCTCAAGGCTCCAAAGCTTATAAGTTCTGTTGTTCCCACTCCAACTAAAGGTGACAATTAGCTTGCCATTAGGGCTGAAATAGGAGTAATCGAACGTCTCGTTAGGGAGCAAACGTTTGAGTTGCTTCCCCTCAACGCTCCAAAGTTTACCTGTTTTGTTACCTCCCGAACTATAGGTGCTAATCAGCTTACTATCAGACCCCAATATCAAGGAATCAAACTTCTCGTTAGGGAGTAAGGGTTTGAGTTGTTTCCCCTCAATGCTGCGGAGATTGATTATCCTGTTGTTCCCACTGCCACTATAAGTGGCAATTAGTTTGCCATCGGGGCTAAAGCTGACATCATAAACTGGAGTATCAGCATCACTCAGAACTCTGCGTTCTCTGCTATCAAAACTCCACAGTTTGACTGTGTTGTCCAAACTCAACGTTGCGATAAGCCCTTTGGGCATAGCTGCGCTTACCGCATCGCCTTCTGAGCTAAAGTGAACCCTATCCACTGAAGTACCTGAATGAAGGGTTTGAAGTTCATCTCCATTTTGGTTCCAGAGTTGGACAGTATTATCTTGATTAGCAGTAGCAATTATCTTGCTGTCAGGACTGAACCAGACTTTCCGGTTCTCAGCGTTACGAGATAAGATTTTGGGTTCTTTACTATTAAGGTTCCAGAGTTTGACCGTCTTGTTGTCCCTATCCCCACTGACGGTTGCTATCAACTTACTGTCGGGGCTGAATTCTAAGTAATTGAACGTCTCATTAGGGAGCAAAGGTTTGAGCTGTTTCCCCGCAACGCTCCAAAGTTTGCCCACCCGGTTGGGAAAATTCCCTCTATAGGTAGCAATCAGCTTGGTGTCACGGCTGAATTTCACGAAATCAAACTTCTCGTTAAAGAGCAAGCGTTTGAATTGCTTCCCCTCCATACTCCAGAGTTTGCCGCTGCCGTCTCCACTCGCACTATAAGTGGCAATCAACTTGCCGTTGCGGCTGAATATCAGGGAATCAAACTTCTCGCTAGAGGGGAAGGGATTGAAGCGATTGAGTTTCTCTCCATCAAGTTTCCAAAATTTGACAGTTGTATTTCCCTCATTGCCACTATTGAAGGTAACAATCAACTTGCCGTCGTCGCTGAATGTAAGATAGTTGAACTTCTCGCCAGAGGGGAAGGGATTGAAGCGATTGAATTTCTCTCCATCAAGTTTCCAGAGCTTGACTGTGCTGTTGTTGAAGTCCCCGCTATAGGTAGCAATCAGCTTACCGTCAGGACTAAACTCCACGAACGAAACTGCCTGCTCTGGCACACGTCCAAGTTCTTTGCGGTCCTTGTTCCAAAGCTTAACTGTCTTATCCTCGCTGAGAGTGGCAATTGTCTTACCATCGTCGGGACTGAAAAAGATGTCTGTAACCTCTCCCTTGTGAGGAAGGGTTTTGAAAGTCTTACCTTGGAAATTCCAAAGTTTAACTTCCCCATTTTTACTGACAGTAGCAATTGTTTCATTGTCTGGGCTGACACTGACAGTAGTATTGTCTTCTCCCAGACGGTTAAATTCTTTGCGATCGTTAAGTGCTGCCCGTAACGCTTTCTCTACCCGCTCCCATAAGTCCAATTCTCTTTTATCGGGCTGCTCTGACAGTTGCGTTCCTGCTCTAATGCCTTCAATCAGAGCATCAAACTCTTGATTTGAGGCAATGAGAGCTTCTGAGTATCGAGTCAAGGCATAGACTTGGCCTTTCAAAAGTTGTTTTGCTTCCTTCTCTTGCCGATACGCCTGCCAACCTAAGCCTGCAACGGCTACGAGTGCCACACTCATTACACCCAGCAGCGACCTTAAGATAATAACCTGACGTTTTTCTTTCTTGAGTGCGATTGCGATCGCATTTCCACTTTCAAGAATGTATTCCTTCTGCAAAGGAGTTGTGGCGGGTTGTTTCTTTTGTTGCTCCGCTTGCTGCAACCAGTTTTGAGCGATCGCAAATTCACTGCCCCGCAATAGCAAATCAGCACTTTTACCTTTGGAGTCCCATTCAATTGCTCTTTGCAACCATTTCGTATGACTATGAACGTGTTCCCGATCTGTATCGAGAGTTCTCACCAATTGATTGAAATTGGCATTAAAATCCCGCTCATTCTGATTAAAATCAATCCACTGAACCTTCCTTAAGTGCGGATGCAGCTCATCTGAATTCACCTGCCGATGCAGCACCGTCACAAACCGCTTATTCAACTGCGCTGCATACTGCACCTCTTCAGCACAATAGGGCGAATTCACAGAACGGGGCGAGAGAATAAACAAAAAGTTATCGCAAGCATTAATTCCCTGTTTAATCTCCTGGGCAAAATCCGCCCCCGATGCAATACTTTCTTGGTCAAACCACGTCGTTTTCCCCTGAAGTTGCAGTTCATCATTCAGCTTCCGGGCAAAGTCCGCATCCGCACGAGAATAAGAAATAAATACATCCAATGATATTGCAGGCGGTTGCCGCAAACTTTCACCAATAAATTCTTCAATTAACGGTATCGGCGGATGCTGAGTTCTCTTATTTGCCACCTTCAACCAAGACTGGGCACTCCGCAGGTTATACCCTCGCAACAGAATACTCGGATTCTCGTGTTGCCGCTTCCACTTCAGCGCTTTGGTCAGCAAAACTTTATGCTCGTTATAGTAAGCCTCATCCTGCCGCAAAATCCTCAACAGTTGGCTTTCATCAAGATGATAATCTTCTTCCAAAACATTGTCCGTCAGGTCAATATAGTGCAAATTCTGAAGTACATTCGGTATCGATTCTGATGATATTTTTCGCACTAAAACTGGTATAATCCGTTTATTCAGCGATAAAGCATAATCTAATTCTTTCCGAGCAAAATAAGACTTTACCGAGTCAGGCGAAAGCAAATAAACCACATTATCCGCCTGTTCAATCCCCCGCTTCATCGCCTCCTCAAATGCTTCCCCCGTTTGAATATCGGTTGTATTCGTCCAAACCGTAATACTTTCCCGCCTCAAACTGTTGCGAATCTTCTCCATCGTCGCCCTATCCTCATCGGCATAGGAGATAAACACCTGAGTCATCAAGTTGTTAGCATTCTTGATACTTTCGGTAATGTATTCGCAATGCAAGTCAGTGGGAAGACAAGGGGGTTGCTCATCTTTAAATCGTATCTTCAACCAAGCTTCTGCCTGTTGTTTTTCTTCACCAATTAACAAGCAGTTTGTTTGTTTTTGATGCCTCTCCCACTCCAACGCCTTGGCTAAGAACCGCGTATGCTGTTCCACATAATCAGCATTCCTACGGAGCAAATCAATTAAGCCGGCAAAAGACTTCTCAAAATCATCAATTCCCTCTCGAAAATACACCCAGTTAATCTTGCCAATCGTCGGATGCATATTCTGAAAAACCGTATGTTTCCCTTTCGCTTTATATGCTTCCCACTCTTCATCTGTACCAAGGGGGAATCTCTGCTGCCAGGTTTCCCGACTAATTTGCTCGACGTGCAATAAGGGAATAATCCGTTTATTACGCTTAATCGCTAACTCAATTTCTTTCAGGCAATAGGGTGAATTCACCGAATGCGGTGCAATAATAAACAGAAAATTCTGTGCCTTCTCAATCCCATCATCAATCTGATTTTGGAAATCTACCCCAAGAGGGATGTCGTTCTGGTCAAACCAAATCTTAAGCCCAACTTTGAGCAATTGCTCATAAAGTGTTCTTCCGAAAGCTAGGCTATCTGCTCGTCCGTAGGAAATGAAAGCATCGAACAAATTATTCATTTTGATGCACCTGCACTTTTTTAAGTGAACAGCGTCTTGGCACTCGTTGGTGAAATCTAAGCTTTATTCCAACAGTATGTAGTAAAGGTAGTCAGGAGCCCAGGCTGCTAAGTAGGTTGGCATTAATATTTGTCATTGAGGCAAGGCGGAAGGAAAAAGGCAGTTCGCGCCGCGTTCTCCACAGGAGTAAGCAGAAGGGAAGAGAGTTTTAAACTCTTAACATTTATTAACATGTTGGCGTTTATTTGTACCTAATCCTAATATCTATGAACTTACATCTGATTGAAGTATTCCTTCCTGATGAAGACGCCCATAAAGTACCATAATTACTCCAAGACTATTCCTTAATAGAGATTTGGCAGACTCAGTTATGCAATTATCAAAATCTCGCGTCGGGCTGTAAGAATTGGTGCTGTTGGTATCTCTATTGCTTTGTCTTTGTCTGTCGTAATCGGATATTTTTTCACAGTCAACCCAAAGATTCCTGAAATTGCCTCCAGGACAAGAGTGAGTGGCTCAGACCTTATCCTGGCTTTCGCTTCAGGCATGGCAGGCGCACTCTCACTCACACCCGGAGTCACGAACGCCATTGTGGGAGTTATGGTAGCAGTGACTTTACTCCCGCCTTTGGTGACATTCGGACTGTGGATTGGCTCAGGTCATTGGCAAGTCGCTGTAGGGTCAATGTTGTTATTACTAACTAACTTGATCTGCCTGAATTTAGCAGGATTGATTACGTTTTTCAGTATGCTGATAGCGATCGCCCTTGTTTAATGCAACCCCCCAACATACTGATTTTGCTGAATGTACTGGAGGATGCCATTGGCGATCGCTTGTGCCATTTGGTTCTCGTATGCAGCGGTGCCGAGTCTGGGTGCATCTTCAACACCTGTGACAAAACCCACTTCGACTAAAACTGCCGGCATGGGATTATTCCTGAGGACGTAAAATCTTGCTCGTCGTACTCTGCGATCTTTAATATCAAGACTTTGCAAAATACTGTTGTGGATGGTTTGAGCGAGACGCTCACCGCGATCAAAATAATAGGTTTCCAATCCATTGACATCTGGACGATTATCGATGGAATTGGCGTGAATGCTGACAAATAAGTCAGCATTCTGCCGTTTCGCCATTTCCACCCTCGGAGCCAAGTCTACGAAATAATCACTTGATCGCGTCAAAATAGCGTGGATACCCTGTTGCTCCAAAATCGCGGCGACTCGTTGTGAGATCGGCAGGATAACATCTTTCTCTTGTATCCCACCCAATCCAATCGCTCCAGAATCTTTACCCCCATGCCCCGGATCAATCATCACGACTAATCGCCCCCGAGGAACCTGGGGATAGTTGACGGTGGGACGACTTACCGCCGGCGACGGTACAGGAATCTCTAGCGGTGGGGAAATTGAATTGGGTAATTGAGCTACCGGTTGTGGTATCGGTAATTGCACCATCCATTGATTAGAAGAAATTCCCCGAAATTGCACGCGTTGAGGGTTGAGAGTGTAACCCGGATTGAGTTCAACCACCAAACGTGTTGTATTGTTGTCAACCTGTCCGACTCGCACCGAGCGAATTGCCCCTCCGACTAGCTGATCGACTGTTGAGCGTTCCATCATAATACCGGGCAAATCAATCACCAGACGTGTGGGATTGCTAATGAGTTGTGCCTTGGGTTGAACCCCTTCGTCTGTGATAAAGGTCAATCGATTCTGATTGGCTTCAAAACGCCAATTGAGCAGTTGACGCGCATAAGCCGGAGAGGAGAGCAGAAAAAAGCCCAAAAAACTGGGCAATAACCAGTGAAATTTCACAATTAAAGTGCCTTAGATCAGTGTGTGTTAAGGAGCCGATCAACCCATGGAAGAATTTTGGATTGCCGAATCAGGATTTTCTCACATAAGTAAGAATTGGGAACCACAGAGCGTCGCCAAGCGAATTGCTAATGTGTACTAATCCCAAATGACGATTTACAATTGTCCAATCACTGAAGGTTTTGGGCTGGAGTGAATACCAAAGCCTCCAAAACTTAACATCCTGGTCTCAGCGATCGCCCTGTCAGTAGAAAATGCCCTTTGTGGGTCAAACACCCAGTATTGTTTTTCTTCAAGATAAACGCAGCCAAATCGGGTAAGATAAAGCGTTTAATCGACTATGCCTCTCAATAGAAAAACATCAATCGTTCCCCATCAAGGTAACCAGTAAGGGTGAAAACCCCGTAAAGGTAGCTCTTGATAGGGAACAGAGCTAGTCTTGGATTGTGGTGTTTTGTTGACCAGAGGCAGCAATAAGAGGCGACTTGTGGTAATCGCAGACCCAACCTCTGTGGTTAAATCCTCTGGTGAGGGCAGTGTTGTTTTCGTGACAACCTGATCAAACAGCAGGGACAAGCCATCGGGTGATACACTCATCTCCATCTGCGAGGGCTTGGACAGTACCAACAGTGGCTCAACTTTAAAGGTTTTTAAGTCAATTCCCATCAGGGATAGTTGTTGAGAGTATTCTTTCCCCTGTACTAACTGCATCATCAAGCAGTAGAGCTTTTTGGCAGTAGAGTCGAACTGACAATTGAGCAATTCGCCGTTCGTCTTCAGGAGTTCTTTCTGTTCACCCTGGTTTGTGACCAGAAACAGCGATTGTGTAAAATCGCTGTTCGATTTTAGCATCGCGGCTCGGACGCCATCGCTGGAAAAACTGAGTACCTTATCAAACTTCGGGAGAAAATCCAGGGGTTTTGCCTGAGGTGTCAGGGGTAATATCGCTACCCCCTCTCCTTGGGAATTGGCGATCGCGGCACTATCCGGTGTAATCAAAAAGTCCCCTCCAGGCTGTTTGAGCAGGGGTTGCCAAGGCACATCGGGTCGCAGTACCCAGAGTCCAGAGTCCTCGATATGACGCCGATTCACCCGAAAGACGACAATTATTTGTCCATTGGGGGACAGGTCAAATTTGAGATTTTGATAGTCTAAGTTATCTATAACTGGGTGGATGTTGCCAGCTTTTGGGGTTGAGTTGGGTTGGCTTGCAGACATCCCAGACAACCCCGTGGTGACGGTGTAAAGTTGTTGTTCAAACAATCCGGGGCCATAATTCGACCAGTCGCTAGCCGCAAATAAAATGCGATCGCCGGTTGGGTAAGGTTTAAAGTCTGTCACAACCCAGTTTTTGGGGGTGAGCGGTGTTTTTTGTTGACGGGTGAGATTGTAGAGAATTAACCGTCCCTTTTCGTCTCCCTCGACACCCAAGTAGGCAAAAGCGCGATCGCGGGTGCGAAATTGACCAACAAACGGCTGCATCCGATTCCCAGCTTCCCCCATGATCTGCTGAGCCTTCTGCAATTCCACTTGATAGGCTGTTCCATAGGGCGCTGGATTGGATAAAGTATAGACCAACCGCCGTCCAGCCCAACTCAACAATCCTGGTAGGGGTGGCTCAATATGCAGGTTGGCTTCCACACTGGCATGATCCATGGGACGGTTGAAGGTGAGGACGAAAAAGGTATCTGCCACCCCAACTTGTTGGTTTTGCCAGCTAAACTCCCGCACATAAGGTCGAGTGCGATCGCCCCCCCACAACACCAAGCCAATTAGCAAACTCAGCACTAGCATAAGGGTGATTGCAGTGCGATCGATTGGCTCCAAGAATTTTGAGGGTTGAGTTGGCCTGGACACTCTCACACTTCAGTACACTGTCCAACGATTATGCTACATCAAACGCTTCATGGGGCTTGGGCATTCAATGGATGGCTTTATAGCCGTTTAATCAGACCTTGTGATATCACTGGGATAAATGATGGCGGTTTACAGCACAGTGCTATGGAAGAACCAACTCAACAGCCAAGCGACAACTCCATCCGTCAAGCTGACTCCATTGAGACAGAAACAGAATTAGATGCAGCTATCTTAGCCGCCCTTGAAAGAGCGAATGAAGCTCACAGTGTAGAGTCGTTTGATAACGATTCAGATGACTACATTGATGCGGGTTTTGACATGGTTCTTATAGATCCGTTAGATCCGTCACAGATGATAGGGTGGTCCGATGATGAGCATGAAGCTTTATCTGGACCAGTCCCGATTTCTCCGTCACTAGAAGACGAAATGCTGTCTCAGGTTAATGCTGAGGCTGGTCATTCTATATTGCTGGGTATGTTCATAGATCCGTCGTCTGAGGAGTGTAAGGCTCAAGATCTGTCTTTGCAAGTTCCGATCGCTCCACCCGTAGAAGAAGTCAAGTTGCCTCAGCCTCAATCCAACGATGCAGTTCTGGGGGGACAAAACCCAACATTGGCGAGTAGTGTGGTTTTGGGAGGACTCGAAGGTGTGAAGCGGCGCTTGGTAAGTACGGAGGTTGAGTCAAAAATCGTTGCCCTCAAAGAGGCTTTGAAGTATGGTCAAGCCGGCATAGACTTGGTGATTCAAGCTCTCAAGAATGAGTCGCAATCCATAGCTCAAGCGGTCTATTGGCAGCTTCGGGCTTCTTCAGAGCCGTTAGCGCAGCAGGCATTACAAGAATATAATCCATATCAATTTTTGCAGTGTATTTTCTCTGGACATTTAGGGTGGAATGGAACAAATCCTGTTACGATTAGCCCGGATAGTCAAACTTTAATCTGTGGCAGTATACGTGAGGGATTCATACTATGGAATCTGTACACGGGTAAACGACAGCCTACTCTGAGAATAGGTTCTGACTCTATTTCGTGCATCGCTGTTAGCCCAGATGGTCTGACCTTAATTACTGGCGATTGGAACGGAATCATTGCTCTGTGGAAATTGCCAACTGGCGAACAGAAAAGCACCCTTTATAGGTCTTCAGGAACGATCAAGTCTGTCGCCATCAGTTCAGATGGTCACACCTTCGTTAGTGGTAGTGAGAACGGAACCCTCAGAGTGTGGAATCTGCACAATGGCGAGGAGGTGAACACCCTCAAAGCACATTCCAGCGGCATCAATTCCGTTGTCATCAGCCCAGATGGTCTTACCTTGGTCAGTTGTGGTTTGGGGCGAACAACGAACTTCAGAGAAGATCGAACCATCAAAGTGTGGAATCTGCACACTGGCAAGCTGGTAAACATTCTCCAAGGGCATTCAAGCGTTGTTGATTCCCTTGCCATCAGTCCAGATAGCCAGACTTTAGTCAGTGGGAGTCAGGACGGAGCCATTAATTTCTGGAATCTACACACTGGCAAACAACTCCACACCCTTAGGGGGCATTCAAAATGTGTGAGTTCTGTTGTTATCAGTCGGGATGGTCAAACCTTAGTTAGTGCAAGTTATGACGGAACTATCAAATTTTGGAATCTGAGTGATGGCAAACATCTGCACACCCTGGAAGAGCCTTCAGAGATCAGTTCCATCGCTATCAGCCCGGATGGTCAAACCTTAGTGAGTACGAGTGATGACGGAACTATCAAAGTATGGAGATAGCGGTAGTAGTTTCGCCAATCAGAATGAGGTGGGAAGTATGAAACCAATTATCCCGACGAATGCCTCGCCACTCTGCCCCAGCACGACTCACCCCGAACAGGGAGAAAGCGTTGTATTTGGTGTGGTGGGCGGTACTGTAGAGTCACCACGGCTTGCCTATCTCCGGGAACCTCAACCAGTGACGGATGAGCTATTGGCTGTATCCGGCTCAGTTGCTCCCACGGAGGTTTTTCGGTTTGCCGCTCCTTGTGCGGGTAGTGGCTGTCGGCATTTTGATGGTACGGATTGCCGTCTTGCCCAGCGGATTGTTAGTATGCTGCCAACGGTTGTAGATATACTGCCAGTCTGTCCACTACGCTCTAGCTGTCGATGGTGGCAGCAAGAAGGGAAAGCCGCCTGTCTACGCTGTCCGCAAGTTGTGACTAAAACTTACCACCCTTCTGAACAACTGCGCCAAGTAGCAACTCCGACTAAGAATGATTAGAAATGAAGCTAGAGCGCCTCATATCGGGACTCATAATCGTCACTGCAACTCCCAAGCAACTTCCTTGCTCAGCGAGGCTGAATACTGCAAGCCTCTGCCAATTTTGTCCCGCAGATTTTGCAGAACTGAGCATCTTTATCATGGGACGGCAAGCCACAACCTGAACACAATTTCTCGACTTGGTTAGCCGTTTTTAGTAATTGCTTAATCAAATCCCCCAGCTGCCAAGGAATCAGAGCAATCCCAGTCAAAATCATTAAGACGGTCAGTAATCGACCACCTTCGGAAACCGGAGTAACATCCCCAAACCCAACCGTTGTCATCGTTACGACTGAGAAATAGAACGCATCCAAAAATGTTTTGAACGCCTCAGCATTGGCTCGATGCTCAACTTGATAAATCAGTCCAGAGTAAATAAAAATTATTGTAAATAAAGTAAATATTATTCTGGCAAAAATTATGCCATCCTCAGAGTTTATCCGTAAAAAATAAATCTTGAAATTGATAAACCGAATTAATCGCAGAATTCGGAACCATCTAAACATCCTAATAAATTGGATATTTGTTAGCCTTAAAATAAAGGGCGTTATGGCAACCAAATCAAGCAGAGAAAAGGGAGTAAAAAAGAATTTTATTTTCTCGTCAGCACACCAAAAACGAATTATATATTCTGTAACAAAAATGAGGCCAATTAACCTATCAAGAGTATCAATTATATTGCGAGCTGAATCAGGAATGGGGTAGGTTTGAGCCACGAAAATTGCTGAAGACAGCAGAATTAGCCCCAAGATAAACAAATTAACGGCTCTACCTATTGGCGTTTCAATGTCTTCTAGGTAATAAGCGATCCTTCGTCGCAGCGGTATCGTAGAAAACTTTAAATCAGATTCCATGACTCTTACCAATCACCCAATGACGGCGGAAGAAACGCGATAGTGCTGACTCTTCTAAGGATAAATAAATAGGGCGTCCGTGGGGACAAGTGCGAGGATTACGAGAGCGTGTCCATTGGTCTAACAAGGTCTGCATTTCGGATAAGCTCAAAGGGGTACCATTGCGAATGGCACTACGACAAGCCGTTGCGACTTGAGCCGTTTGCAGATCTCCCCCTAAACTGAGTTCTAATAGAGCCAATGCACAATCCTCTCGTTTTGTCAATAATTCGGGTGCCTTCCGTACCGCCCATAGCTGCTCACCAAAGGGTTCTACCTCTAACCCTAACCGTTGAAGTTGCTCGACTTGAGCGGGTGTCAAATGACTGAGAATGACGGGGGGTTCTAAAGGCACGAGTTGCCAGCGATCGCACAATTGCTCATACAAAACTCGCTCATGGGCAATATGTTGTTCCACCAGCCACATCCCCGTCGGATGCTCCGCCACAATATACCTATTGTGAACCTGAGCTACGGCTCGCAGTTCAATCAGGCCAATTTCATTAGATGTCTGCGTCTTTTCTGCCTTCTCCGATGCGGGTTGTACGGAACGACTCACGTTGTAGCCTGCTTTTTCTTCCGACACCTTGAGTAATGTTGTCACTCGCTGGGATTGGTTCGCTTCTGAAACATGGGTGGGACTAATGCGTAAGGCTTGCTCGATCGCACGGGAGACTTGTTCCTGCCAGTAGAAGAGGGAATGTAAGTAAATTTCCGCCTTAGCCGGATGGCGATTCCAGTCAATGAGGCTGGGGCAGACTTGCAGGTGGAGAAAACAAATCGGGTAGCGATCGCGTGGACAAGTTCGCGAAGTCGCGGCTAAAATTGTCTGTTCCAATTCAGGCGATCGCACCAGGCGTCTATTCGTCGCCACCTTTACCCAATCGGGGCGTTGCCGATGGCACCGATCCGGTAGCCCCAAAACGAGCTGAATCAACGAATTTTGAATTTTAGAGTCAGGCTTTTGCTCAGGTAAATCTCCCCCGCCGCCAGTCTCCGGCGTCGGGACTTCCACGCTGAGATACTGCAAGTCCGTCTGCCGTACCTGTCGCAAGATTTGGGGGAGAATATGTTGAGTTGTTGTACCGGCACTGAGGCAAAACCAGGGACGCTCATTTTGCTGCACTTGCCAGGTAACACGGGGATGGCACAGGGCAATTTGCTGAATCGTCGTTTGTATCGCTTTGAGTTGTTGTGCCACTGACGGTAAGCCCTTGCGGCGCACAGGCCAATTTCCGAATAAATTGGAGACAGTGACGACTGTACCAGGAGCGATCGCACAAGCTTCCACCTGCATCGGTTCACCTTGGGAGTTATACCTCACTCGCCAACCCTCAACATTCGGAGTCCGTCGGCTCAAAATCTCCAACTCGGCTAAAGCGACCAAACTATGCAACGCTTCCCCGCGAAATCCTAAACTCGTAATCTTCCACAGATCATCACTGGTACGGATTTTGCTGGTGCTATGGGCAGTAGCGGCTTGTTGCAAATCTCCCAAGTCCATGCCCATGCCATTATCTGCCACCCGTACCCGCCACTGCTCAGGCCACACCGAAACCGCGATCCGTGTTGCACCCGCATCAAGGGCATTTTCTACCAACTCTCGCACCACTGCCGCTAAAGAGTCAATCACCTCACCGGCGGCAATGAGATTTACCACCTCTTTGGGTAAGGCTCTAATACCAAAGCTCATAAATTCCTAGTCTAGCGGAGGCAGAAGACAGGCGATTGTGCCTCAACCTTTAGAGCTTATCTGAAAAGTGGGTTTTATGGCCTTTACGGTGGCGAGTTCAGCCAGAGTCTATTTGGATAGGTAAGATGATTCAGGGACTTTTCCAAACGCTGATTCACTGCGCTTACAGAATAGGAATTTATTTTGGAGATTCTATCGATGACCGCAAGTTACTGCAATAGGATGTATGCTTGCTTGGCTTCTTCTTTCTATAGTTATACGCCTCTTCGTCTGCCTCATTTCATCCAATTTGGCTAACCCTTCATAGAGTCCAATTTTGGGAGACCAACCATAAATTTCCCAGGCACGGCGGTTAGACAAGATACTCACACTAACATCACTAGAGCGAACCGGAATAAATTCTTTTTTAATGCTTCGACCAGAAACCTCTTCAACAGCCTGAACAATGTCCCGAACGCTATAACCTATGCCTGAAGAAATATTAACAATTGAAGACCCAGGCTTTTGAGCCGCCAGTATCAGTGCTTCTGTTACGTCATCGATATATAGATAGTCTCTGACGGCCTCACCGTTACCATAGAGTTTAAGTACCTGATTGGAGTAAGCACAATTCATGGCTACCGCAATAATTCCTTGGGCTTTCAAGGGATTTTGCCCAGCCCCAAAAGGATTCGAGATTCGCAGGATATTAACATCTAGCGTTGTTGAGCGGGCATAAAAATTAAGAAAATTTTCAATAGTTAGCTTACTCTGCCCGTATACTGATTTAGGAAAAAGAGTATGTTCTTCAGGAATAGGAAGGATTTGAGGTTCACCATAAACCGTACCTCCAGATGAAGTGTAAACGATTTTTTTTACACCATTAGCCATCGCATATTCAACCAGGCGAATAGTAGGCAATAAATTGCTTAAAGCATCATCAAGGCTACTGCCCATCGGTGAACTCGGACTCGTTGTTGAGATGAGATGAAAAACGACATCAATATCTTTTGTTGCATCCCGCAAGGACTCATTGTCTTGAAAATCACCGTAGACGATTTCGATTCGATCTAAAATATCTTCAACAAAAGAAAGAGAAGAACTGGGGCGAACGAGAATTCTCGGATATTCCCCCCTAGCCACTAAGGTTCTTACTAGGTTACCGCCAATAAAACCAGTTGCGCCTAAGATTAGTTTTCTCTGCATTTTTATCCCCTGATTATCTCGATACCCAAGCGAGTCTCGAAAACTATTATTGGTCTAATTTCTGAAATTTTCTAGCGTAACATTACTGAACTCTAATCCGTAATGTTCCAGTACTATTACGGAGCGCTAGTTTTTCATTAATGTTCCATATAAATGCATGGTAAGCATTTATAAACCGTTGGGACTGAAAAATCTCTCAAGCCCAAACAAGTAATGGAATAGATTTATTGCAAGAGTTCAGTAATGACAAGTGTAGAGGCGAAGCTTAAGGAAATACTGTAATGTCAGCAACTTTTTTGAATATTCATCGATTTATTTATGATACTTCCGTAACCAGTATCACGAGATTTTTAAAGGTTGTATAAAGTGTTCTCAATAAACAGAATTATTTTTTGGAAACGATTAAATTAGCAAAATCTTTGCTCCAAAGGCGTAAGTAACTAGAGACATTCCACGGGAACATGTTTAATTTTGCTATTCAACGGTAGAGTCACACGAAAGGTAGTGCCAACCCCTACTTCACTATTGACTGTAATCTTACCCGCGTGTAATTCTACTGATTTTTGCACAATGGCTAAACCAAGTCCTGTCCCAGGAATATCCCCCACATTTTTGGCTCGATGGAACGACTCAAACAGTTGTGCTTGGTCTTCTGGAGGAATACCAATTCCTTGGTCTTTAATTTCAAAGGTGATCTCTTCATTTTCCTGATCACAGGAGCCGCTAAAAAAGATGGTACTACCTGAGGGTGAATATTTAATTGCATTTGACAGTAAATTAGTCAAAATGTGCAACAGGAGCTTTTCATCCATGTAAGCATTCTTGCATGGCCCTGAGTAGACCCAGGAAATCTTATGCTTTTCTCCAATGCCGAGTTGCAATTCTTCCACTAGATCGCTACACAGATTGTTCAAAACTAGGGAGGTAGGATTAAACTGTAGTTTTCCTGCTTCGGCTTTACTGTAAAGCAAAACATCATCTAAGAGTCCTGTCATCCGTCTGACGGCAGATTCAATCCGATGATAATGTTTGAGCTTTTTCTCTTCAGCCCAGATATTACCGTAATGTTGCAGTAATTCAGCCGAAGAAAAGATTGCCGTTAGGGGCGTCCGGAACTCATGGCTTGCCATCGAAACAAAGTCGGATTTGAGTTCTCGGAGTTCTCTTTCCCGTTCGAGGGCTTTCATCATCTGAGCTTCTACACGTTTGCGATCACTAATATCTCGACCGATATAAACGAAGTTTTGTAATCCTTCAACTTCTGTCTGAATCGCTGAGCAGGAAAAAGATATCCAAATTTGTTCGCCCGTTTTAGTTTGACAAACTACTTCCACATCTTTGATAAATTCACCTTGATTTGAAGAGGAAAACTTTTTTGTATACTCTAAGAATTTTTCATGGGAAATTAACTTTGAGATTGGCTGGTCAATTAACTCGTCCTGGCTGTAGCCAAATAAATCTTGAGCAAATGGATTGACAGTTTTAATAATTCCTGATGCTGTTGTTACTAATAAAGCATCAGCCATGGAGTTAATAATTTTATCAATATAATTTTTTGAAGCGGTCAAAGAACTGACTAAGAGATTGGCTTCGTTGGTTCTTTGCGCCAAAGTCTGCTGTAAAATCATCCTTTCTGTAGCATCTTCAAGTAAGACAATGAGATGATTTTCCAATGTCTCTTGATTAGAGTACTCACTGATATATAAATCTAAGTAAAAAGGAAATTTTTGGTCATTTTTTCGAGCAATTCCTTTCAATTCAAAATTGCTCTGTCGTCCTTCTAGGATATCACTGAGAATTTCTTCAGTTCCTAGTAGTTCCGGGAAAGACACGCGGGCATCTTTTCCCAATTTCAACGTTTCTGCACAATCGGCAAAACATTGCGCGCCATAGGATGCCTCTAAAATCACCAACTTTCGTGTCAGTATCAGGTACTCATAACGGGGCGCTAAAATTTTAGTTAAAAGAAGGTTCATACGGATTCTAGACTTTTTTCAGCTAATTTTTGGAATATTTCGTCTACGGATATGCCTGTCTTTGCTGAAGTTTGGTAGATTGCTACCACTTGTTCGCAATCATGCACGGGAACTAATTGAGTGAGTTTGGCTAGTTTTTCTTCATCAATTAAATCTGATTTATTTAAAGCAACTACAATTGTTCCTTTGGGATTAATGGATGAAAAGAGTTGAACATGCTCTAAAAGCCGTTCTACGGTTTCAATGCGGCTGACATCGGCAACAACAACAGCTCCACTGGCTCCCTGTAGGTAACTGGGGGTAATACCCTTGAACTTAGTGTGACCTTCTAAGTCCCAGATTAACAACTGTAAATTCACGGATTCCACAAGTTTCCGAGAGATCTTGACTCCCACCGTGGAAAGATACTGATCGCTGAACTGGCGATCGACAAATCGACGAATCAAGCTCGTCTTGCCGACTCCGAAGTCACCCACCATGCAAATTTTCTTGGAGATAGTTGCCATGTAAATAGTTACTAATTGTTAATTTTTCAGTCTACAGCTCTCTTTTAACCTCCCGATAACGCTTATGCAAGGGGGGAGTGGGGCATAGGGGCGCTGCCTCCTCACTAAAGCTGCGGGTGCCCACCCGGAGAGTGGGAGGATGGGAAAGGGAAAGGATTGTTTAGACGATTAAAAAAGGGGTTTACAAGTCGGATGTGGTCTGATGGCGTTCACCCAATATGGTCTTAGAGTGCCCACGCTGGCTACGCTAACGTCCAAGCGTGGCGCAGCAATGTCCCAGGAGTAGTGAGACAACATCCCAGCAGGAATAGACCATCATCATTCTGTTTCCCTGTCCTGTGTGAACGACACTGCGGGTTCTTCTTGGGAGTATGCTCCGCATCGCTATCATGAAGACTCTGGTTTCCCTCCCCCCCTTTTCTGCCGTTAGAGAAGTCTTCTAGGCCAAGGGAAGTTTGAAAGGAGGAAAAGCCATTGTCGCAGGATTCTAAAATTTTGTAAGCAATTTGGAGAAAAATGTCGTCAACGTATAAGCCCGTCTTGGCTGAAGTTGGATAGATTCCTGATACGACTTGCTCCAGATTTTGAAGCTGAATGAGTTCTGCCAGTTGTTCCTGTTCAATTAAATCGCATTTATTTAAGGCGACTATAATAAAACCTTTGGGATTGATGGCTAAAAAAAGCTGAATATGTTCTGCTAGCCGCTCAATCGTTTCTGGACGGGTGAGGTCGGCAACGACAACAGCACCGCTACTTCCTCTTAAGTAAGTGGGAGCGATCGCCTTAAAATTAGGATGCCCTGTGATGCTCCAGATCAGCAACTGTATATTCAGTTGGTGCGAAGAATTGACTCCTTGCAATTGAAGCGTTTTCCGGGAAATTTGTACTCCCACCGTGGAAAGATATTCTTCACTGAACTGGCGTTCGACAAAGCGACAAATTAGACTATTTTTGCCGACTTCCGACTCACCAATGATGCAGATTTTCTTAGAGATCAGTGACATGATAATCGATCGTCGTTGCTCAGTACTGATTCCTCACTTATCAAGAACGCATTAACCCTTTAGGTGAAATGATCTCAAATTCTACACATCGACTTAATAAGGGTAGTTGCTCGGCACTTACACCCATAGGAGGGTCTATTGTCCCTTCAGCTTGCAGTCGCTTGGCATTGATACCTTGAGCAACAAGGACATTTTTGACCTTGGTTGCCCGTTCCAGTGCCAATGGCTGATTTTCAGTAGCCGAACCCTTAGGGTCAGTATGACCCAAGAGTTTGAGGTGTTTGTTTGGGTGCTGATCAAGAAATGCCCTGATCTGAGCAATTTTTGAGCGTTCCTCTGATTTTATCTCGGAAGAACCCTGGTCAAAGTAAATTCGGGAGGCGATCGCCTGAGATTGCAGTTGTACGGTATTGCTGACGGACTTCACTCCGGGAATTTGCAAAAAGGCTTGTGTGATTTGCTTGGCATCGTCTTGCTCAAGTACCGCTCCCTTGACGGTGACGGCTCCCTCACTATAATCGGCTGCAATCACCGCCCCCTGAATCTGATTTAGAATATTAGCCACTCGCTTCACTTCCGCTGCTGCCAACACCGGATCGGGGGGCACTTCCACAGGGATAATCGTATTGTGTATGCTGACTTTGGGTTCGACTTCCTTGGCAATTTTTTCGGCTCTAGAACGAAGATATTGATTGGGTAACTTTCCACTCAGCTTGATTGTTCCCAGATTGGCGTCTACCCCAACCCGATAAACCGCTAACTCTGGATCAGATGCTAAAGCTAGGTTGATTTCTTTTTCACGACGACGGTCTGTTGAACTCAAATGTTGATAGATTCCTATCGGTAAAGAAATCGCGATTAATGCTGTTAAACCGATGAGTAACAGGCCAACAGGAGCTTGAGATTTTTCAGTGGCTGAAGTTGTATCGGGAAGTTTTGTTAAGTCTTTGAGGAGCTGGTGTACCTCTTCAGGAACATTATCCGGGTCGCCATCAAATAATTCGATGGGTTTACCTTGTTTTTGAATGATAGTACTCAGCGTACTACGCATCTTTTGCATAAATGAGCGAGGAGGTTCTCCTTTGGTTACTGCCGCTAGGTAACAGTATCCCGCCACTTCCAGGATAATTCTTGAATCGCCATAGTCAATTTGATCGATCTCCGAAACACTTCCAGTCTGGGCGATTACATCATTGACAAAACTGCGGATCGCCGTAAGCATACCTGCCACCATCTCCGACTCTAGGCGCTGGCTATCTGAGGGTTGCACTTCCGCAATTACCAATCCAGAGCTTTTATGAATTAAAAACATCGCCTGGATGGTAAACGGCATTGACTCTTTGAAGATGAGTTCTGCCTCAGAAATTCCCTGCACCTTGGCACGAGCTTTGCGAGAAAGTCCCTCTACACTGAAAGCATTTTCGACTTTTTCATTAATCGCTTTAATGGCTTCCGCCATGTATTTAGAAATGGTGCTACCAATGACGGGATAGAGAGCATCTACCATGGAATCCCGCTCTAAGATAATCTGTTCTTGGATAGCCTTCCCCATTTCTGGCCCTAGTGCTTTAGCAAAAGCCCCAGGCGAGTTGATCACTTGTTTGGCAACAGCTTCAGGTATCACAGGGGCTAAAGCCGTACTAATCGCCACGATATCTTGTTTAGCCCGACGCTGAATCATTTCATCAATAACTGGAGCAATGGCTTGAGCCACATCTTCCCTGGCATCAGCTACCTTTTGAGCCAAAAGATCAGCGATTAAAGGTAGAAGTAAACTACTTAATTGTGTAGGTTCATAAATTTGATGCTCCAGACTCTCTAATTTTTGTTTAAACTCTGCGAACGCCGTTCGAGAATCCATGACTTCCTGAGTCAGGAGCAGACGTTGCCAACGCTCAAATAGGGTAATTGAATTGTCTACATCTTGATCAGGCATCGAACCCATGGATTGATGGGTATATTGGTTTCGCTGCACTTTTTGCCAGTGAGATTCAATGAGCTGATTAAAGCCTTTTTCGGGCGGTGCCTCTAAGTTTTTGGACTGGCTTGAATCTACTTGAGAGGCAAGGGATTGGTTGGTAACTGCTGTTTCTTCCTGTTCTGGCGGATGAGGCTGAGATAGTCCCTTTGGCAAAGATTCCCCGGCTTGAGAAAGAAGGGATGGCTTTTTAGGCTCTGCTTCTTGCTGTTGTGACGTATAAGATTGCTCTCGCCGACTTTGCAAAAATTCAACCGCTTGAGAGAGAAGAGATGGTTTGTTAGGCTCTTGTTCTTGCTGTTCTGGTGGATGAGGCTGAGATAGTTCTTTGGGTTCACCTTCAACCCCATTGAGGGAGCCTTCTATCGCTGAAGGGTGAGCGACGAAATGAGACGTTTCTGGAGAATTTTTTTCATTGAACTGAGACTCAATGAGAGTGTTTGTCTCAGGCTCAAGTATATCTTGCGATCGCGCCGTGTTAGCCCCATGAGCAGCGTCAGCCTTTGGCGGTGCATCTTGGTATTCCTCCACCGACGCCAAACCCAGAGCTTCACCCGGACTGGGTGCATCTTTCTGAGACGGGGTAGATTCATCGGGAGGTTTTTGCGGTGTGTTCAGAATTTGTAAATCAGCCAATAAATCCACTAAGCCTTTTAGCTGGGATTTAGCTGAGGGATTTTCTTTTGATGAAGCCATAGTCTAATCTACTTCCCCTAAATCTTCACTTAGGCGGGTAGATGTCACCCGATGAAAATCCTCCTGGAGCCTAAAATTTTCTAAACTCCAGAAATTCGCTCAAGCAACTCTACCCCTTAGGGCTACTTGGTAGTTGAGTTCACTCTGAAACTTTGCTGGCTTCTATGAAGAGAACATCATTCGACTCATTGTTGTTATTCGCTTCTTTAAGCTCTTTAGCCAAGTCAGTGCCTTTTAGCCTTAAGCCCAACTCAAATAGAATGTCTGCCATATCATTTCTGGAAACCTTAGCGTTGGTAAGCAACGAGAAGCGCTTTTCCAGCTCATCAAAAATTTGAGACTTGAGATTTCGGGTATCGTCTTGCAGCTTTTCTCTGGTTTCTGAGAGTTCTTTGCGAATCGATGTTGTCTGGCTGACTAGCGTTTTATCAATCGATTCCAGACTTCCGGAAAAATTTTGGTAGGTGCGATCGATGAGTTGTCGAATATCTGCATGATCTTTCTGAAAGGTGAGGCTAAGAGACTTGATTTTTTGCTCTAGAGCATCAACGGATGACCGCAGTTCTGTCAAACAGTCCGTTTTGACTTGCTCAATGCGATCGTGCGTTTCCTTCTCTAGCAAAGATAAGTTAGATTCTAATTTATCAATGCGACTGTCATATTCTTGAAGCTTTGGACCGAATATTATATCACGAATGAGGTCTATATTCCCCATTCGATCTCGCATTTCTTCTTGAGTAATGTCCCTCATGTTGTTCTCTCTAATGGATAGTCCTTATTGTGTTACCGACAGTCTATTCGAGTCCGTGCAATTACTCGGTAACGACCTAGCATCTTGATTTTCTCTTAAAAGCAGCGGGTTCTCGGCGATTGCCATCACTATAACAAAGATTGCTGTTTGCTTAAGAGCGCTCCACGGATGCGCTCTCATCCGTTATTTAATGAGAGAAACCACTCCCACATTCCCCGTCTCCCATCCTTCACTCTCATCTCCAGCCCCACTGCCACTATTCCCACAGCCGACGCCGAGGTAGCCCATTAAGGCGTAGATGGCTATCCGACAGCAGCGCTGGGATATCCAACTCATGGGGGCAGCGGGGCAGGCAGTCACCGCAACCGGTACAATGATTACCTTTGACTCCAGCAAACCAGTGACCGGCGTTTTCAAACATTTGATAGCGATATTGACTGAAGTCAGTCATATCGTAAGCCACAGCCAAATTCCGTAAGCGTAAAACTTCTGGAATGTGAATGTTTTCTGGGCAAGGAAGGCAAGCGTAGCACTGGTGACAATGGTCAGTTTCTAAGGCATTCTTCGCTTGAGTTTCCAGACGTAAAAAAGCTTCAATTTCTATTGGTGTGAGGGGTTCATCTTGGTTGGCAACCCTCAGCGGTGCAGTTAGTTCATCGGGGTTAGCTGGCCCCACACTCAAGGTGGTAATGCGGCGATCGCCTAATAAAAATCTATAATTCAGATCTAAGGGTGAGAAGGGATGGCACAACTGTTCAAGCTTGGGCGGTGGAGTGTACAGGCGTCCTCCTTTGTCAGATGGGGAGATAATAAAGATGCCCATATCTTTATTGTGAGCTAACTCAATGGCGGGGGCATGGCGTTGGAAGAAGTAATAGTAATGAAGGTTAACAAATTCAAATAAATCGGTGTTAATGGTCGCTAAAATGATCTCCAATGGGGCGTGAGTGGAAAAGCCCACATGCCTTACTCGACCTTGTGCTACCGCTTCGCCGATCACCGACATACATCCTGTTTCGGACTCCACCCAGGCCAGATGCTCCCAGGTATTGATGCCATGAATAGCCAAACAGTCTAAATAGTCGAGTTGGAGGCGATCTAAAGACTCATCGAGCCACTGACGCATCAAGTCCGCATCTGGTGTGGGGGGCAACTTTGTTGTGATGTATAGCTGATCACGCGGTACATCAACTTCAGTTTTGATAATGTTTCCCAGATACTGTTCGCTCTTGCCGTAACCCCTAGCAGTTTCCAGGTGGTTAATCCCTACAGCGATCGCGTGCTGTATCGTTTTACGAGCCTCTAACTCAGAGGACAAACAGCGCATGGTTCCTAGGGAAAACACTGAAAGGAGTAGATTCGTTTTCCCAAACCGTCGATAATGCATTTTTAGATATAAGCTTCCCGCTATCAGCCTTCAGCTTACTGATTTCAAGCCCCTGAATTCAACCTGATCAAAAAGGGGTCTGGGTTGAACATTGGCAAGTTGGAGGTTAGTTAATCGGTTAGCAAGGCTTGCAGGTTACAGGTTAGTCGGTTAAGGTGATAACTTCCAACCTTCAAGATTCCAACCTTCAACGTTCCAACCTTCCAACCCAGTCCTTTGGCTGACCGAACACTTGAAAGCCAAGCTAGGAATCTGGGCCGGTTTTAAATCCCCGGCGCTGGGTAAAATCTTCGGGTCGAATGTTGGCGACAAACTCCCGAAAGGCGCGTCGTTCTTCTTCGTCGGCGTCTCGGTCAACTGGAATAGAAGCATCGGCAACTACTTCTTCCATCACCCATATCGGACTACCCGTTCGGAGAGCGATCGCGATCGCATCACTGGGACGAGCATCGATTTCTTTCTTGGCTTCTCCCTGGCTCACGCACAAAATGGCATAGAAAGTATTGTCCTGGAGGGAGTGAATGATCACCTTCTCCAGTTTCATGTTCCATCCTTCTAGCACATTGACGATGAGGTCATGGGTGAGAGGCCGGGGGGGTGCTTGTTTTTCCAAAGCGCTGATAATTGCTTTTGCTTGATCTTGCCCAATGTAAATGGGCAAGGCCCGTCTGTCCGAGGAATCCTTAAGCATTACAATCGGACTTTTGGTAATGGCATCTATTGCAATTCCAGCAACTCTCATTTCAATCATCGGCTTAGCCTCTATAACACGGTCAGCATCACGGGCATCAAAGCAGAGCGATAAACTAGCACTCTACGGCAAACAACTGGAACAAACACGACTAGTTTTGTTCCGATCGCTTGACCTGTCAACCGTAAAATCAGCCCTTGAGAACCTAATTTAATCGGGATCAACAAGGTGGTATTCTCCAAGTATGCCCCAGTCTCAGGACGATTGCTTTGGGATTTCCCGAAAAAAATATACAGTGTGCTGGAGAGTTGGCCTTCAAGAGGATTGGGAATGGGTGAAGACTTGGGAGACTCTTCGAGGAGATGAAAACGGGAAAATTTGAAAGAGTCTATCCTCTGTGTGATTATCTCCTTTGAGTTCGGTAATCCGCAGTTCCCTCACTTTCCGTCCAGCCGTGGCAGCGCACACATTAGGAGGAGTTCAACAAAAACAGTGTTTACAGGATTAATTCAAGCCCTTGGAACCCTTCGATCGCTGGGTGGCGATCGCTTCGATGTGTCCTGTCGCACTGACGCCTCGGAGGTTATCTTACAGGATTTAGCGCTCGGTGACAGCGTTGCCGTGGATGGAATTTGTCTAACCGTCGAGGAGATTTTACCTCATGGTTTTGTGGCAACGGCTTCAGATGAAACCCTTTACCGCACAACCCTAGGACAACAACAGTATGCTGCTGCCTATGTCAATTTAGAAACATCAATGCGAGTGGGTAGTAAGTTAGGTGGGCACTTTGTCACAGGGCACATTGACGGAGTGGGTTGCTTGCAGGAATCGGTACAAACGCCCAATTCCTGGGAGATGTGTTTTACAGCCCCCTCCACTTTAAGCAACCAGTGGCAGCATCAAATTGCCCGCTATCTTGTCCCAAAGGGGAGCATCGCCGTCAATGGCGTCAGCCTGACTATTGCTGATTGTGACCCTCAAGGGAGCTGGTTCAAAGCAGCGGTAATTCCTCATACCTATGCCCAAACCAACCTCAGCCATCTACAGATTGGCGGCTGGGTCAATCTAGAGAGTGATATCCTCGGCAAGTATGTAGATAAGCTGCTAGGTCATCGCGTAGGCGGAACGAACCGACAAGAGGACATTACACCCGCCTTTCTGGCAGAACATGGGTATCTTTGAAAGGGTGAGAGTTTGGACAAACAACCGTGGGACAGGCAAGATGCCCGTCCCACAGAAATCTGCTCAAGACTAACTGGCAAGTTAAATAGGCGACTGCTTAAAAACCGCGTTGCGGGACTGACTCCGGCGTAGCCTGCGCGACTTGTAGCGATTTGATAAATTGACCCAAAGCATATTCAATATTGGGTCTTGCATCCAACGCCACCCAGCCATTGGGAGTCAGATGTCGCCATTCAAAGTGCAGGTGAGGCCCGGTAGAATAACCCGTCGTGCCAACCCGTCCAATCACATTGCCCTGTTCCACCTGCTCACCGGGTTGGACAAAGATTTCGGAAAGGTGACCGTAGAGGCTTAAGTTATTGCCGTCCTGATGCTGCACAACCACCGTCAGACCATAGCCGCCCATGAAGTCAGCCGTAATCACCTGACCCGCAACCGCCGCGAGTACGGGTGTCCCTTCGGGTGCGCCAATATCAGTACCCGCGTGGAAGCGGTAATCACCTGCAATTGGATGAATCCGCCAACCAAATAGGGAAGTGATGGCGTTAGGAATCGCTAGAGGGAACATGAAATTAGCGTTGCCGACATTGGGACGCCCTGCGGGTCGGCTGGTCACATTGTAGTAAGACTGACCCCCTGGTGAAGTCAAAGCTTCCCCTGAAGCTTCAGGGAAAGAGAAGGACGAAGCCGGCAATAAATCGACGGGTCGGGGAGAATACGCGGAGTAGGTCTTCTGCCGAGGGCGACGAATACCTCTGAGCCTCAATCGCGCTGAACGAGGGTTAACTGACTTGGTCGATGCAACGGCTGGCGCTGGTAGTCTTTTTACTCCAACCAACTGAGGTTCTTGAGTCGTTACTTCATTGAGTTCAGCGTCTTGAGTGGTTAGTCTAGCCAGTTGGAGTGCCTGAGTGGTTACTTTAGCTAGCCGTGGTTCGTGAATGATAATTCTGACGTTATCCGTTTGTCGGTTAGCGATTGCTCGGTTGGGTGATTGTTTATTCGTGATGTCTCTCGTGATGTCTCTCGTGATGTCTCTCCTCGCCGTTTGTCGCATCGCTGTTGGTTGATTAGGCACAGCAACCCTACAGCTTCCACTCAAAAGTCGTCCATTTTGCGACACCGTTCTACAACCGGTTGAGCGGTCACTCAGGACGACAGAGGGCGGTTTCTTATCCCCATGACTTGCACCAATATTGTAGTCAGTGCGGTCAATGTAGCGATTTGTCGGCAAATTGGGAACTTGTGCGCTCTCTGGGATTCGATCTGGGCTGAGATACAACTTAGGAGGCTTCGCTACCGTTTCAGTGTCGGGTATAGACAGATCGGGAGCAGCCAAGATGGGTTTTTTCCGAACGGCAATGATGGGGCCTAGGGCCTCAGCGGTGCGTCGTAGGGTAGGAGGCTTCCTCAGCGCTGTTTCTGGTGTTTGTCGTTGGCTAGAGGGTTTTTTAAATGCTGTTTCTGGTGTTCGCCGTTGGCTTGAAGGTTTTTTAAATGCTGTTTCTGGTGTTCGCCGTTGGCTTGAAGGTTTTTTAAATGCTGTTTCTGGCGTTCCTCGTTGGCTTGAAGGTTTCCGGGTGGCTGTCTCTGATGTTCGTGATGGAGAAACTGGTTTTTTTGCAGCCACCGGTGCGGGGGGTTTAGCTGGGGCTACATGTTCCCGATTGGCTCTGGGTGCTGGGGTCTCTGGCACGATAATCGTGGTCACCACGGGCTTGCGGCTGGCTGGGGGTTCTGGTGCCGGTGCGGGTGCCGCTTTGACAGAGGTCGAGGGGGGTGCCGTTCCCGTATCGACCAATGAATCTGTCTGGGCGATAACAAAGCCGCTGCTGAGGATACTGAACCCACTCAATAAACTTAGCCCCAGCATCAGTCGAGGAGACCGATAGAAGACGCTTAAAAGGGTGCAACCAGACCCAGATGCAGTTTTTTTTGTCATTTCCGACTCACTCCTCATCAATTTTAATTTATTTGGAAGAATAAAGAATTTCAGTCAATCAATGTGCTGATCAATACGAATTGGCTCTGGTGATTCACCCTTTAAGAATTACCAGCGATAACCAAGACTGATTGTACCGGGCTTGAGGCAAATTTCTGTAGGGGCTGTCGCTGAGTTTAAGCAGATGCGTAGGTCCCCTATGGGGGTTACCCCCGTAATTATGCCGGGATTGCCATCAACAATCACTTGGCGTCCTTGAATCTGTAGGAACTCCAGATAAGATGGTAGCAAGCTTTCTATTCCTTGCTCTAACCAGCGTTGGTATCCCAATCTGAGTCCTTGGATCACAATGGCGGCTAACACTTCTAAGGAAGTAACCCTTGTGCTTAAGTGTGTTTCATAAAAGGATTGCAGAGTGATACCCCATTCAGGGACACGATTGCTCCAGTTAATCCCGACACCAACGACGGCTTTGGTAATTTCACCCTGATGCACACGGGTTTCGGTGAGAATACCCCCTAACTTTCGCCCCAAAAGTAGTAAATCATTCGGCCACTTGAGGGCGACTGGAATATCGTAACTCCTTAAGGCCGTAGCAATTCCCCATGCACTCGACATGGTTAGCTGAGCACTATTGGATGCCTGAAGTTGGGGCGTTAAGGCCACGGATAAGTATAGTCCACCCAATGTTGATTCCCATTGACGCCCCCACTGGCCCCGTCCTGCTGTTTGTTGAGCAGCAATCACAACGGTTCCATGGCTTGCACCCTGGTTGAGTAAGTCCCACAAGGTTTGGTTGGTGGAAGGGAGCATTGCAAATAGATGGAGGGACAGCTCTTGGGGTTCCCCAATTCCTGGGACGTTGCTCCCCACAGATAGCCGTTCCCCCACTTCTTCGAGAGCTATCTTATACTGTTGCTGGTTAAATCCCATTATTACGGGAACAAAGGAAATTGTTGCCTACGTTAGCATAGATCAATCAGAATTTAAAGAAATCCTGATTTTAGATTTTAGGGCAGCTTTTCTACAGGGTCATCGAGCGTGATTGAAACAATTATTCAAAAAACTGTGATGCATACTTGGTACTGGCAAACCTGGGAAGACATGCCTTATCTGACCTGTAGCCTTCTGCAAGACTGGGAACATGGCTTTTTCACTTCAGCCTTTTCGCCCCGTTTGCCGTCGGAAATGGTGAGCGTCCTCCGGCCTGAAGCTCAGGTTTATCGCGTTAAACAGGTGCATGGCAACACAGTACTGACGCCTTCTGAGATTGAAAGCGCGGTTTCTGTAAACAACGACGCTCAAGAGGAGCCGGAACGACCCTCGGCTGATGGTATCCTCACAGAGCAACCTCAGCAGGCCGTGTGGGTTTGTACGGCAGATTGTACGCCTGTGTTGATTGCGGATGAAAAAACCGGACAGGTTGCTGCCGTACATGCGGGTTGGCGGGGTACGGCGACTCGAATCGTACCCAATGCGATCGCACGACTTATGGACTCCGGTAGCCGCTTGGAAGATTTGCGGATTGCCATGGGGCCTGCGATCGCGGGTGAGGTGTATCAGGTATCCGAGACGGTTGCGGCTGAAGTAGGGGCAAGCATTATACCACAAGATAAAGCAGAATCTCCAGATGCTATTCTTGATTTCTTGCAGCAGCTACCCGACTCCCCGATACTCGAAGACGCGCATCCGGGACGAGTGCGCTTAGATGTGCGGCGGGTGAATGCGATGCAGCTAGAACAATTGGGTATCCCTTCTGAGCAAGTTGCGATCGCGCCTTACTGCACTTATCAGGAACCTGAACATTTCTTTTCCTATCGCCGGGATAAGCTCAAAAAAGTTCAGTGGTCGGGGATTGTTAGCAAGACACCCAACTAAATAGTGTAATCAAATAATTACTAATTCGTAATTCGTAATGAAAGACGGAAGCCCCTACTAAATTTTTAATTTAGTGGTACTCTCTACAATCAAAGTTATTATTGTGCCATTCAAGGTACTCTTTGGCAGGTAAATCTTCAGTTTGAGAAGGTAACACTTTTAAAGGTTCTCTATGAAACCCATAATAATATCCACCATTCTCACAGTCTTCTCTAATACGCTTACTAACTTCTATCCGAAAGTCTTTATTTTTAGATTCCTTAATTGTGATGAAAAACCTATCAAATAGCCTATGCCAATCTACCCTTAGTAAAAGACCATTATTAACGGTATGTGGCCCTGATTCAGAATAGGGTTTGATATGAGCTGCATCTAATACATGGAGTAGAGGTTCTCCAGTGATTGCACATTGTCTATTGTAGGCATCCCTTACAATAACTTGAAAAGCACCTTGACCTAAACGATTAGCCCGCAGGTATGGAGAACCATAACGTCCACCCTCTTCAGAGACTGAAGTAGATTCTATCTCGCTTATATCTGGGGAAACTCCATTTAATTGTGCTTGCACATCTGCCCACAATCTTGCTCCTATTGGTTCATCAGTACCATACTTCTTCCCCCTAACTACGGAACGACTCAAATTCTCTGGGGCTGGAATCCAATCATTTTGGTTAAAAAAGAATGGCTGGGTGACTACAACACAGGTAATGGAGGGATCTATTTGAGTTTGACCTTTATTTTTTGTATAGCTTAAAATTTTATCCAATAACTCTCCATAACTAGATGTGCCATTTTTCTCTCCAAAAATTTCCCATGCAAGTGAAACGGGAAGATTTGTATGCTTAACAAAGATTCCTCCATCTGCGATGTCATGGTAGGGACGCTTCAATTTAAATAGGAAAGGCGCTCCTGGTTCAACTGCTGTTGTGAATGGTGGTTCTCCACTTGGTTGCCAAAAATTTACTTCATCTGGCAATTTTTTTGATAAAAATTGAAACCAATCATTATCAGTTCCCCCTACCCAAAATTTCATGGATTTCATTGTTAGATAATCTTTTTACTTCGGTTCTTTGATGGAACCCATGAATAGAAGCGTTCCTGTTTGATTATCCCGAATCGCACAGAAGAAGGGGCGGTCAACCACCATTTGGAAGGGTTCTGTTGGCATTTGGGCTGAGGTTAGCATTACACCCACAGAGGTTGCCGCAGCGGCTTCTGTGCCTTCTTCATTCACTTCTACGAAGGTTTTGTGCCTGACTTGATCAATGGCAACTGAAGCTGAAGTCATATTTGAAAAATTGGCTCCAGTATTGAAAGCCGACTCCATCCCCAGGGCTTTTAGGGCGCTGTTGAGTTGAATATTGTAGTCAAATTTGAAGCGAGGCAACTGAAGTGAACCAGACCGCATTTGGAATTGGTTCATCCATAGTTGCCAGTTTTCGAGAGAGAGTTGCTGTTGAAAAGCGACTAAATTGGTATCTTTTTTGGGCAGGAAAACATACAAACTCAGACGCCCTTTCCCGTAAGGTAGACTCACCGCCTGGAAAGAGTCATTTTCATAATATCGATACTTACCGGACTGAGACATCATGGGATGTTGCTTCTGGCTACCATTCGACAGATAGAATGGGCGTTCAGCGGTTTGACTTTTATCGAACTGCTTTGTCCAGTTCCCTTTGAAATAAACAGCGTTAATTAAAAAGAGAACATCTTCGGGTTGAATTTGATTAACAATTTGATCTATTTTTCCACGAGTATTTTCTTGAACCCAACCGTTTATAGTTTTAGCGGCGTCAGGACTCGCAAAGTTTAGTTCAGTTACTTTGGCCTTATAAAATTGTTGATTTCTTTGTATAAATTCCGGCTTGAATGGGGTGCCTTGCTTAGCCCAGAGGGAGTTGGCAATGGATAGCTGAACATCAGGATCAGCTTTTTCTAAGGAGGATTTTAAAGTTTCATTCGCCTGGTTGATGTCTTGTAAGCTTATGCCTTGGAGTTCCAGCGCTTTTGCCATTCCTTGTTGCGTTTCGCCACTCGCCCCGTTGTAAGTCATGGAAAGTGCGATCGCTATACTGGTAGGCGAGACAAAAACATTCTTGTTGCTGTCCTCTTTAAGAACCTCTTGGAACAGCTTGAAACCAAATTTTGTATTCGCATCAACAAGCTTTGAATCCACGGGTCGATTGGGCGATTGTGCCATTAAACGTGAATTCTCAGGTTTTTGGGAGTTAGGGTGGGAGTCAAGAGCGTCGATTTTCTGCGCCATCAACCCTCCCACTAGTCCTGAGAGAACAATCCCTGCTGCCACAATAGCACCCACTCGATTGAGTTTTTGTCGATTCATCCCACTACCTCACTTGCTGATGCATTTCCTCTTTTAAGATGACCTGTTTCAGTGAGAGGTGTTCCAGTGGTTACAGTTTTGGCAACTAATCTAGTTAGTTTAATCCTGTTTCTTTTATTTTTCCCTCAATCCGGAGGAGTAGAGGTAGGTAAGGAATTATAACGAGGTAAGAAAAAATTTCTTAGCAATTAGGCTAAACACTTGGCTCGTTCTTTTGCCAGCCTAGTACATGTTTCATATTAGGCAATTTCCAACTGCTGACGAGCTTAGGCAGCTTTGGATCTAATTCTTTCGCCTTTTGCCACGCTACTGTTGCATCCTTCAACTGGTTTTGAGCATAAAGAATCGTACCTTGGTAGAAATGAGCGATTGCATTCCTAGGATGTACAGCTAACACTCCTTGAATCGCTTGGTTAGCAGCTACCGTATTTTCCATGTCTTGCTCTACCAGTGCCAACCCTATTCTTGCTTCTGGCAAGTCTGGTTTTAACTCCAAGGCTTTTTGATGAGCTTTACGAGCAGCTTCCAAATTGCCTAATCGTCGCTCAGCTTCGCCTATATTCGTGTATAATCCTGCATCGTTGCGGTTCTTCTGTATTTGATCGCGATAGCAGTTGATTTTGCTTTCCAGATAGTCTTTTTCCTTGTCGCTGAGACTAGTGTTCGTCAGCACGTCAGATAAGGGATCGTTAACCAGGTATCCGTTACAGAGGTTAGCCTCTTGAAAATTTGTAACTTTGACTGAGCCATCAAAATTCGTAACATTGACTGAGCCATTGTAATAGGGAAGGATAGTATAAATCAGCGCAATCACAGCGATGATAAGTCCAATCAGATTAGCCCAGCGCTCAATCCCTTGAATTACCTGCTTAATTTTAGACATAAGCGATTCAATTACTTGGTTAACTTTAGACATTTTTGAGGATTCTTTCTTCGACCAATAGTGCCGTTATTCCTATTCTTAAAACTTACACATTTTATTTAAGAAGTTGGGCTAGATTCCAATGCAGTGATTATTTTGCGTTCCACATCTTCAATGGATGCCATGATACTGTTCTCAGGTGAATCAAGAATTGATAGCTTTACTTCATTTAAGTGTTCCAGAATATTTTGACGGAGTACGGGTCGAGATGCATTAACCATGTTGTTGTAATCCCATGTATCCCAAATCAAAATTCCTACTGCCAAAACGGGATCTATAAGTTGAGCAGCCACCTTAGTCGCTATTGCACCTCCAGCTTTCGCCGCTATCTTGGCAGCCGCTTTAGCAGCAAAATTTAGAGCTAATTTACCACCTATGCCTGCTGTACCAACAATTATTGATTTAGTTGCTAGATTACTTGTTATACTTTCTGGTGACAAACTATAGTTACTAGCCCCAGTGTCATAGACTAGGCTGGCAAGAGTATTTAAATATCTTTCCCACTCTCTATCTGGAATTTTGTAGGAGTTTTTGATTGTAGCTAACTGCATACCTAGCCCTGAAGCATAATTACGGGCAACCCTTTCTGTTAATCTTGATAAAGATGTTTGGGCTTCTTCTGGGCTTAATACGAGTTCACTAAATTTATTTTGCAAATCATTAATCATTCTTCTTTGTAAAATTTGATTTGCATTTATATGTGTTTCATCTTCTTTCTTTAATAAGTTCAGGAAGTCTGCTTTAAATGCTAACCAAGCGAAAGGAATGCCAAATTCCATCGCTTTCTGATTAAAATAGCTAAAGTACCAATTTAGAAATTTATGATCTACCTTAACCATTAATTTATTGAGCCAATCATCTAATTCATAAGCCGCAAACTCTTCCGTACTATCATGTGATCTTCTGACTGCATCTATCAGCTCTTTGTCAATTTGATACCAGTCGGTTGATTCATTAGTACTCGCGAAAGCAGTTACATTCCCTCTAGGTGTTTTTAGTACATCAACGGCATAAGCTGGATAAATTTTTCCAAGAGCTGGAACCAGTCCAGTTAAAGTTAAGAGAAGGCTAAGAGTTAGACAGACAAGCAGCTTAAATAATCGACGGTGAAACATGTTATTTTCCTTGTCACTAATTTGATGATCGATAAGGGAATGGGGAGAGTGTTAATCGGGTATCTCCCCATCAATCTCTTAATTACATGAACTTATTGAGATTTGGCACAATCTTATTTTGTATTTGGTCAATTACGGTCATAATTCCGTTCTCACGGTTGTTGAGAAGGGAAAATTTTACTTCTTGCAAGTAAGCGGCAAGATTGTCATGCAAAATTGGCTTTTCCACATGAGCTGTGTGGTTAGTGTCCCAGACATCCCAAAGAATGATGCCCACACCAACCGTAGAATCTAAAATCGCTGCCCCTAACTTACCAGCCAGAACTGCACCCGTCTTTGTAGCAACTTTTGCGCCAGCCTTACTAGCCAGTTTAGTAACAACCTTACTACCAACTTTTAAGACAAGCGGAGCAACTAAAGGTTTTAGAGCTAAATAGCTACCACCACCAGCCAACACCTTCAAAGAAAGATTCGAGATTTTACCTTCAGTATCATTAATGGTGATGGCAATCTCATTGAGATAGCGCTCCCAATCTGCCTGGGGTAGGTTGTAACGTACTGGAATACTGTTGATGTTCTCCTTTAACTCATCGAGGTAGTGCTTAACAGCTTGTTGGGTTATGCGTTCTAGTCTGAGTTGGGACGTTTGTGGTAGGAGTACCCGTTTAGCAAATTCTTTCTGAAAATCTTCAGTAATGACTTCAGCAACTTTTTCGGCTGGGGTTGGATTATTGGGATTTAATAAACGACTCGCACCTGATGTGAGTTGAACAAAAAGACTCTTGTACTCGATCTGCTTCTGATTGAAGTAGCCGAAATACCAATCTAAAAAGCTACTATCAACTCTACCCATTAATTCATCAACCCAGAGATCGAGTTCTTTAGAGGCATAATCCTCGGCACTGTTATAGGCATTATCAAGCGACAGTTTCATGGCTTCATTAACTTTGCTCCAGTCAACTTGACGCTGTTCAACGACTTCTACCGGGTGCTTAGTCTCTGTAGTAATACTTTTAGTTGAAAAGGCTTTGGCTATAAATAGTTGACCGACAAGGGGAATAATCACAACCAGAATCACGCTCGCCCAGATAAAAGGGGCTAGTGTTCTGATAAATTGAACCCAGGCTTGGATTCTATCTGTTTTCTCGCCATAGGTAGCTTTGGCGTTAGTTTCCTGTGGCCGAGATATTTGCTCAACATCAGTGCTTTGTTTGTCAGCAGATTGCTGCTGGTTAGTGTTCTCAGGTAGCTGAGACGATACCGTGATTCCGCCTATACTATCCTGTTCATCCTTCCCTATCGAGTCGGTGGGTATACCTTCCTGATTCTGATCGTCAGTACTAACCTTCATCTTGTTTCGTCTATTTTTTTCAGGTGTTGTCCAAATTCTTCTCTATATAGCTGGCTATTTCCTCTATAAAATTACTCAAATTGTCGGCATGAGCTCACTGGAGAGTTCAGTAATAACCCCCTGGCAGGGAATAATGGACTCTCCATCTAGGTATGTCAACTCATATCTTGCACTAGCGCTAAAAACTGGGTTTATTGCGATTGTTGCAACCTGCAAACCTTGATTATTCGTTGAGAAACCCGATTTTTCAGGTCTTGTTGAGAATAGTGCAAGATGTCAGTCAAGTTTTGTTGACAAAGTAGCGCTGGTGGCGATCGCATCCCAACATCACAAAGCCAAAGCGTGATTCTTCAAGAGGAGTGGCAGCGCGATCGCATCTACTGACTCAAGTAAACCTCAACCAACTTCTGAGATTCCTGATGCAACTGTTCCATCAGAATTTGCTGACTCTCACCCGATAAAGCACTGAAAATGCTTTCCCACTCTTCATTAAATAGTTCTAAAATATCCTGCATCAATAATTGAACAATTTGCGGCTTTCTTCCTTCATCGCTTCCTGATACTCTCCCAATTTTCGAGATAACATTACTTAATCGTTTTTTTGTAACTAGCGCTAGCATTTCCTGACTCAACTCCTCTTCAATACTCAATCCTTGAGTTGGAGTTGGAAGAGGACTAAATTTTTGAGAATTCCATTTTGTTGCCTGATGAAATCGCCTATCTTCAGCAAATTCTGGAATCTTTATCTTCAAAATCGGTCTAACTTTCCCCTTAGGAGTTTCTACATGAATTAACTTAACGGGTTTAATCACAATCCCTTCTGCCGGATTTCTGAACGACAACTTCGGTAAATTTAATAAAGCCGGGATAGTAGAATCAAATTCTGGACTATATGCCAAGGCGTCCTCATATTTACCGATGAATAATGGTTCAGCGCCGATCATGCCGACTTGCTGAAATAGGCTTAGCGCTTTGTCATAATTTAGGTAATCTCGTGTTAACCCATTACCGATCCTTTCAACCGCCATATCAAAGGCACAGTATTCGATTGTCGGACAGTAAAAAATACCTGTTTGAACGGCCTGGATATGAGGAATAGAAGGAACCTCTGGATGAGGATATTCTCCCCCAAATAATTCACCGTATATAAACAGTTTTAGTAAGTCATTTCGTTCTGCTTGCAAAATATTGAATATTTTCTTGGCTTGCTCAACTAATTGAGCTTTCAAAGATTTATAATCAAAGAAATCTTCTTCTGGCTGTAAAAATTCTTTTCGTTTGGCAAAACGAACCTCTGAGCCATCGGTGACTATGCCAAAATTAGCGCCATGGATTTTTTCGGTTACGACCCAATTGTTTTTTTTGAAGACTCGATAATCGGATTCTGTAAGATGCCATTTATTCAAATTTTCTGATATTTTTTCATAACTCACATACGTCCAGTCAGTGCTGTTACCTTTTCCCATATTCATGAATTAATAATTTTTTGTTAATATATAGCGTTTCTCGATTGACCGTCAGAGTTGAGCATTCTGTTCAAGCCCAATGGGAGATGCCTTTCAAGTAGAGTTTCTTAACCTTATATATATAAGGCGATCAAGAGAACAGCGGGGTCATGGCGAATTATCAACGAGATCGGTCTGGGAAGCTGGCGCGGTATTTTGAGGAGCCAAAGCAACAGGTTTCCATCAGTCTGACCCCAAAAGCGATCGCGGGATTGGATGCATTAGCTCAATGCTATGGCGTTAAGGGGCGATCGGCTTTTCTCGAACTGTTAGGTCGGGGTAAGGTTCAACTTATCCCAACAGGTACGAGTAGAGCCTGTTCAAAAGCATTTCCAGCAAAGGCAGGAAGGCGTGATGAATCATTTAGTTAGTCCCTCAACTATGCCCTCCTTACAAAGGGTTGCTAAAGTGGCGGCTGCCTTTGTGGTTAGCATTGGCTGTCTAGTACTGATCGGCTGGATTCTGGACATTGACATTCTCAAGAGCGTGCTGCCCGGTTTAGCCACCATGAAGGCGAACACGGCATTGGGCTTTGTTCTGTCTGGAACATCCCTATTTCTGTTAATAGAGCCTTCCTCCAAACAGCGTTTAGCGGGACGGCTATGCAGCCTTTTTGTGATTGCGATTTGCTTAGCAACGCTGGTTGAGTACGTTTTGGGGTGGAATCTTGGCATTGATCAATTGCTGGCTACCGATGATCCGCAGCCAATTAACACGTTGAGTCCTGGTCGGATGTCTCCGCTTACGGCTGTGTGCTTCACTTGGATTGGTATTGCTTTATGGCTGAGTGGAGCAAAGACACGACAGGTGACTACAGCTCTAATTCGTTGGGTTGAAGTCTTATCTGTTTTGACCAGTCTCAGTGCAGTACAGGTACTCATTGCTTATCTTTACCAAGTTCAAGCCATTCTTGGTTTCATTGTTTATACCCACATGGCAGTACATACAGCGCTCTGCTTTGTCGTGTTAAGCGTCGGTATTTTGTTGGCTCATCCGCATCATGGGTTAGTGCGGGTGATGACGGCAGACAGTGCTGGAGGCGTTATTGCTCGTCGCCTTCTACCTGCGGCGATCGCTATTCCCTTGATTTTGGGATGGCTCCGGATTACGAGTGAGCGCATGGGTTTAGTTCAGCCAGCGTTTGGCATGTCCATACTGATTGTATTGTACATTAGCATCTTCGCTGGATTGATTCTCTGGAATGCTCAACAGTTGCATCGCATCGATTTGCAACGGCAATCGGCTGTTAAAGCTCTACAGCAAGCCAATGATGAGCTAGAAGCCAGGATTGGGCAGCGCACCACCGAACTGAGGGAAACCGACAATCGCCTTACGCAAAGCGAAGAACGTTTGAGCCTAGCGATCGAAGGGGCTGGCATGGCGACTTGGGATTTGGATCTGCAAACAGACAAGCTATTATGGTCAGCCCAGCATTTCAAATTGATGGGCTATGAACCTGTCGCCAGTGGCGAGGCAACGATAGAGATGTGGCGAAGTCGGGTTCATTCGGATGACTTGACGCGAGTTATGCAGGCAATGGAACGCGCCCAACGCGAACAAACACTCTTTTGTCCAGAGCATCGCATTATCCGAGCAGATAACGGTCAGGTGGTTTGGCTGAGAGTGTTTGGGCGTTTCTTCTACAATGAGGTCGGTCAAGCCGTGCGCTTTATTGGCATTCTCTTCGACAATACGGAGAAAAAACAGGCGCAAGAGGAGCGCGATCGCTTCTTTACCCTTTCCCTCGATATGCTGTGCATTGCCGGGGTCGATGGCTACTTCAAACAGCTCAATCCAGCCTGGGAAAGAATCCTTGGCTATACTCAGGCAGAACTCATGGCTCAACCGTTTGTCAGCTTTGTTCACCCCGAAGACCGGGCGAGAACGAGTGTAGAGGCTGAAAGACATGCGCGTCGTACGCCCGCAGTCAACTTTGAAAATCGCTACCGTTGTAAAGATGGGTCATACAAGTGGCTTTCCTGGGCATCGGTTGCGAGTCCTGAAAATGGTTTGCTGTATTCCGTTGCGCGGGACGTGACGGCTCGTAAGCAAGCAGAGCAACAGCTAGAGCAACAGGCAACCACCTTGCAGAGACAGGCTGACCTGCTGGAGTTGACATACGAGGCAATTATTGTCCGGGATGAGCAAGGAGCGATTACTTACTGGAACCGGGGTGCAGAAGAGATGTATGGCTGGATGCGAGAAGAAGCGATCGGTCATGTGACTCACAGCTTTTTGCACACCCAGTTTCCAGAGCCATGGGTTGATTTCGACAAAATTCTTTTGCAGCAGGAACGCTGGCAGGGTGAGTTGACCCACGCTTGCAAAGAGGGTCAGCAAATTATCGTCGAGAGCCGTCAAGTGTTGATTCGCAACGAACAGGGAATACCAACCGGATTTTTAGAAGTCAATCGCGATATCACCGAACGCAAGCAAGCCGAAGTAGATTTACAGAAATACAAAGACATTTTTCAATTTGCAGAACACGGTTTAGCCATTAGTAGGGGAACCATGTTCGACAGGGTAAATCCTGCGTTTGCTCATATGCATGGTTATACCGTCGAGGAATTATTGGGCAAGCCCATCCTGGATTTGTATCCGTCTGAGTGCCATACAGAGACTATCGCTTTTATACAACAGCTTAACGAAGCTGGACACCTTACCTATGAGTCGAGCCATGTCCGTAAAGATGGAACCGTGTTTCCGGTATTTATCGACGTAACGATAGTCACAGATGAGCAAGGCAATGCGCTGTACCGGATTGTCAATATATTTGATATTACCGAACGCAAACAAGCCGAAGCCGCACTCCGACAAACTGAAGAACGGTTCCGACGTGCCATTCTGGATGCGCCCCTGCCCATAATGCTCCATGCTGAGGACGGAGAGGTTGTGCAGGTGAATCATGCCTGGACAGACATTACTGGATACCGCCCTGAAGAACTTCGCACGATCGCAGAATGGACGGAAAAAGCTTATGGTAGCCAAAGCTCGTTGGTTCAGGCAGATGTTAAGCGCCTATACCATTTTGAACACCGTGTCTTTGAGGGAGAATACGCGCTCACAACTCGCACAGGTGAAAAGCGCCTCTGGGATTTTTACTCCGCGCCCCTCGGTAAGCTACCTGACGGCAGATGTCTAGTGATTACGACGGCGATCGATGTGACAGAGCAGCGGTTGGTTGAACAAGAGCAGCATCGATTAGCTTCCATTGTCGAAAATAGCCCTGACTTTATTGGCACAGCCAACCTGGATGGGCAGTTGATTTACCTCAACTTAGCCGGTCGCTCAATGGTTGGGCTAGAACCGACAGCACCAGTGAACCACCTGCGGGGAAGGGATTTTCATCCCCCTGAGTATGAGGATGACATGCAACATAACATCCTTCACACCATGATCGAGCAGGGATTTTGGGAGGGAGAATCACTGATGCGTCACTTCCAAACTGGACAGTTAATCCCCGTTCATCAGATTGCCTTTGTAAACCGCGATCGCCAAACCGGTCAGCCGTTGAGTATTGCTACCGTTGCCCGTGACATTCGAGAGCGCAAACGCGCAGAGGAAGCGATTCTTGACTTGAACCGAGAACTCCAGCGCCAACTGACAGAATCTCAAACGCTGCTGGAAGTCATCCCGATTGGTATTGGCATTGCTACCGATCCAGAATGCAAAAACATTCGCGTCAACCCCGCTTTTGCAAGGCAATTGGGGATTCCCTCGACAGAAAATGCCTCGCTCAGTGCGCCGAATCAGGAAAAGCCAAGCAGTTTCAAAGTTTACACTGACGGTCGAGAACTATCCCCAGAGGAGCTACCCATGCAGTATGCCGTTGCTCACGGAGTTGAGGTGTTGGATTTGGAGGTTGATGTCGTTCGCGATGATGGCAAAGTGGTGACCTTGTTGGAATATGCTGCGCCGTTGTTTGATGAAGCAGGCAAGTCTAGAGGTTGCGTGGCTGCCTTTTTGGATATTAGCGATCGCAAGCAAGCAGAGGCACAAGTCAGACAACTCAACGCCACGCTAGAACAGCGGGTTGAGGAACGCACTGCCCAACTGCAAGAAGCCAATAAGGAATTAGAAGCGTTCTCCTATACGGTGGCTCATGACCTGCGGGCACCGCTACGGGGAATTCAAGGGTTTGCTCAAGCCTTAGTTGAGGATTATGGCGATCGATTGGACGAAACAGCGCAGGAGTATATTCAGTATATTTTTGAGGGCACCGATCGCATGAACGAACTCGTTCAAGATCTGCTGGCATACAGCCGCCTCAGCCGTGAGCAAATCAGGCTTACGTCGGTTCGTTTGACACAGATTGTGGCAGAAGCCCAAGCGCAACTGCAATCAGAGTTACGCGATCGCCAAGCCGAAATCACCGTTACAGAACCTTTGCCTAACGTGATGGGGCATCGTCCTATCCTGGTGCAAATGGTTGTTAACCTGCTGTCGAACGGCATGAAGTTTGTGGTTCCGGGAGTCCAACCGCAAATCCGGGTTTGGACTCAAGAGCAGGACAACTGGGTGCGTCTGTGGATTGAAGACAACGGCATTGGCATTGAACCACAATACCAGGAGCAAATATTTGGCGTCTTCGAGCGGTTGCATGGCAGGGAGGCTTATCCAGGGACGGGGATTGGATTAGCCATTGTGCGAAAAGGAGCAGAACGGTTGGGTGGCCAGACTGGTGTAGAGTCAACACCAGGAAGAGGCAGTCGATTTTGGGTGGAGTTGCAAGGAGTGAGATGAACAGTTGTTACAGTTCGACGATTTTGCTGGTGGAAGACGATCCGGGAGATGTGTTTAGAATTCAACGGGCATTCCGCAAATCCAACTTAGACAGTTCTCTAGAGGTTGTCACCGATGGAGAAAAAGCAATTTACTACCTGAATGGAGAGGAACCCTATCAAGACCGCGATCGCTATCCACTGCCAGTGTTGATGCTGCTCGACCTCAAACTGCCGCGACGCTCTGGCTTTGAAGTGCTTAGCTGGCTGAGGAATGAGTCTACTATCAAACATCTGCCAGTTGTGGTTCTAACGTCTTCCGACCAGCCGGTTGATATTGAGCGTGCCTACGCACTGGGAGCGAATTCTTACTTGACTAAGCCGCCCGCTCCTGATGCTCTACTAGAAATGGTACGGGTAGTTGGACTCTATTGGCTTTCTTTTAATCGTTCACTCGGATAGGAATGAATTAAGATCTTTCCTCTGTGGAAGAATAAAAGGGAATAGTAGAGGTGAAACAACTACAGCCAAAGACAGTTTTAGTGGTTGAAGATGAGCGCTCTGACCTGTTTTCCCTAGAACGGGCGTTTCGGCAATTGGGGTCAGAATTTGTGCTTCAGGTTGTCGAAACTGGACAGGAAGCAGTTTTCTATCTTGAGGGAAAGGAACCTTATAGCGATCGCGCCCAATACCCTCTACCTGTCTTGCTCATCCTAGATCTGAGACTGCCGGGAATGTCCGGTCTAGATCTGCTCAAGTGGATACGCCAACAGCCACTCTTCAAAGAGTTACCAATCATTGCTTTCACAGCATACGGCAATCGCGATTTACCCCGTGCTTATGAGTTAGGACTCGACTTCTACTTACTCAAGCCAGCAGAAGCTAACTCATTAGCTGAGGTGTTGCAGGCGCTTAATTTACTCGAAAGATAAAGTAATGGTGATGACTTCATCAAAAACCGACTTACTGAGATGGGAATGAGCCAATTTGACTTGGTGTAATTGCACTCCTGGTAAATCGGCTTGCCAAAGGGTTAGATGAGAAAAGTCATATCCGCTTAAATCCGTTTGCAGTTGATGGGGTAGGTTAATACTATTTTTCCCTGCATACCCAACTTCTGATAGGAATGTGAAACTGAAACTTGCAAAATTCAAGTCATAGTGAGATATCCCACAATCACTGCCTTGCCGCTTAACTTTGTTTTTGTTCCATAAGCTTGTACATCAATTGAAGTGCCATTTTTTCGTTGGCCTTTGAATTTACAATAAAGATACTTATTTTGAGATTTAAAGCACTGATTGATATGAGTCATCACTAAATCATGATAGTTAGATAATATGAGTTCAAATATAGATTCGACTGTAATAAATTCAATAAAACTGTATCCAAAAATAGCGGCTACACCCGGATTGGTATACATAAATTTTCCATCATTAAACATGATGTAAATACCGAGCAACGAGAGTTGTTCCTCAGGAGAGAGTTGCTCATGGGTGACGTTTAATTCCAAGTCTTTCTGCTGTACAGTCTGGCTGGATTTCGGCTCTGAAGGATGGCGTTCAACATAAAGTAAGGCATTTTCTATAATTAGAGCCATTTGCTCCGCACATAACTGCATTAACTGAGCGGTTTGTGAGCTAAAATGTCCCGGATCGGGATGCATCAGGGTGATCACAGCCATCAGCACTTTCCCCCGACAAATCGGTATACTGAGTGCAGAACGAACGGTGTAAGGCTCATTAGGGAGCGTCAGCCAGCGCTCATCCTTCATTGTGTCGGTCACAAGTCCGACTTTGCGGTTGCGACTCACCCAGCCTGCAAGACCTTTATCCAAAACCATACCGACAAGCCTTTGCTTGATGTCTCGGATAACGGCACCGCGAGCTAAGATACTTTCACTGACTCGTCCCTCAGCATCGAGTAAAAATAGGCTACTTTCGTCAGCGTTGGTTAAGCTGATCGCAATTTTTAAAATCTGTTGTAAAACGGTACGGATCATCAGCGTTCCAGTCGCCGTTTTCGCCGTTGTAATTGAGGCTAGAAGTAATTCATGAAGAGTATCGAATGCTATTTTTTTAGCTTGAAGTTCGCCAACTTTTTGCTGGAGTGAAGCCAATTCTTCAATTAGCTCTTCTTTGGATCGATCGCAATCATTCACATTTACCTCGGTCATGAGAAGACGACTGAGCTCTTGGTTTTGGATGCTTCTTCCTTTCAACTTTAAGCGCTATAGCATGTAGAGACAAAAAAGTCCCACGTTATATCACAGGCGCGTAGCACCTAGCCAGACGCAGTCTAGCGTACCGACAAAGCGGATTGCCCAAAAGGGAGGGGCGAAGCGATTGCGCGTAGCGCACCGGCAAAGCCGATCGCGTTCTATAGCACCCAAGTTACAGTGATATGAGCGACAGCTCTAACGATGAAATTGAATCTAGAGGAATCCATGAATCAACGACGCGAGCTACCTGACTGGGAACAGTTGTATCAGGAAAAGAATGTAGAATCCATGCCTTGGTTCAACCCTGATCTCGATCCAGATCTGGATCAAGCGTTAACCCAACTGAACCTTCATAGTACTACAGCCTTAGATCTGGGCACAGGGCCGGGTACTCAAGCGATGGCATTAGCCCAGCGAGGCTTTCAAGTCACAGCAACCGATCTTTCTGTAACAGCTATCCAGAAGGCACAACAGGTTGCCCAAGAAAAAGGTTTAGATATTGTTTGGAAACAGGATGATATCCTCAACAGTACTCTAAACCAAGAATTTTACTTTGTACTCGATCGCGGCTGTTTCCATGTGTTTCCCCCGGAGCAAAGAGCCAATTACATTCAGGTTGTCATTAACTTGATTAAGCCTCAGGGTTATCTATTCCTGAAATGCTTTAGCCACTTAGAAACACGTCCAGAGGGGCCTTATCGATTTACACCCGACGAAATCAAGGACATTTTCAGCGGTCAATTCAACGTTCTATCGGTTCAAGAAACCGTCTATCACGGTACACTGTCGCCACTTCCACACGCCTTATTTTGCATCCTGCAAAAAGCTTAACGAGACAAGGATGAAAGTAGACTTTCCAGATAGGCACCATACACTGACGCACACAACGAAAGAATGAAAATTCTTATCCCTTCTGTCCTCGTATGAGCTCCGGTCTGCCTTCTGCCTTCTGCCTTCTGCCTTATTTTCAGATTAGGTTTTATGAATAGACCTCTTGCTCTCATTCGATTTTCGCCCCCCTAACCCCCCAATTCTGGGGGGAACCTGAATTCAAAGTCCCCCAAAATTGGGGGATTTAGGGGGCATTCCTGGATTTATGCAAGAGGTTTTATAAATAAACATGAATAAACTTTAAAAAAATGCCCACCCTCCAGGAGGTTGGGTGGGCAGGCTTTGACTGGTTAGGGAATTTTTTCGATTCAATCAGCTTTCAGGAAATGAAGCGAAAAATCTTAAGCTTATTTTCTAGTCAGCAGCTTTTTAAGATTAAACCGATTTAAACCGCCGCTAACTGAGGTTCAGGGCGCTTGCTATTGCGAACCCCCTCGATGGCTTCTGCATAATCTTTGGCCTTGAAGACAGCTGAACCCGCCACAATTGCATTGGCTCCCGCTTCTAACACTTGCCAGGTATTGTTTCCCTTGAGTCCGCCATCGACTTCAATCCAAGGATCGAGTCCACGCTCATCACACATTTGACGCAGTTTGCGGATTTTGGGGAGTACCGCAGGAATAAAGCTCTGACCACCAAAGCCGGGATTGACGCTCATAATCAGCACCAAGTCGCAGACTTCTAATACATAATCAATCAACTCTAACGGCGTTGAGGGGTTTAGCACTACACCGGCTTGCTTACCCAATTCTTTAATCTGACAGAGAGTGCGGTGTAGATGGGGAGAGGCGTTGTGTTCACAGTGTACGGAAATAATATCGGCTCCGGCCTTGGCGAAGTCTTCCACATATTTTTCTGGTTCCACAATCATCAGGTGGACATCCAGGGGCTTTTGGGTAACCGGACGAATCGCTTCCACAATCAGAGGACCAATCGTGATGTTGGGGACAAACCGACCATCCATCACATCCACATGAATCCAGTCAGCACCAGCGGCATCCACGGCTCTAATTTCTTCTCCCAATCGGCTAAAGTCCGCTGATAGGATAGAAGGGGCAACAACGATGGGTTTTTGGGATTGCGTTTGGGTCATGACTGGTGATACTCTCCTGCGTCCTCAGTTTTATTTATTGATCTTAACAAAATCTTTAGCCTTTCCCCAACTTAACCTGAACCTTTGCGTTCGCGTGACAGAATTTAATCTGGCGTGGCGCTTTCTCTCACTCCGCGACAACGGCAGGAAAGACGGGACACAGACAAGTGACATTTCTTTGACCCACCCCTTAACAAATAAATGACTCAAACCTATTTAATTTAAGGAGCAGCATCCTTGGCTCACTGGCAGATTGTTCGCAAATTAGGATGGATCATGGGAGGGTTAAGTGCCTCCTACGTCGTTACCCCAGTGATCGCTTCATCAATATCTTCAATCGGAGAAGCGGGGATCGAAGCACGTAAACTACATAACCCTCCCTACAACTTAATCGGTCGTAAAATTGCCATTGGTCAGGTGGAAATTGGTAGACCTGGAGTTTTTGGTTTTGACAAAGCCGTTGCCTGGAATCCTCCCACCCCTCTGGAACGAGCCTTTTATCGCAACGGTCCGGCTAAATCCGATACCAATGTGGATGCTCATGCTGCAATGGTGGCAGGGGTAATGGTCAGTCGAGACAAAGGTTTACCAGGAGTCGCACCCGGAGCAAGGCTCTATTCTACAGCCGTGGGTTCACCCACCAAGGGAGGACAACCGGAAGAGTGTCTATCCGCTCAGTATGTCACCCTGCAAAATGGGGGAGATGTGCGGGCGATTAATTTTAGTTTTGGCGAACCGTTGGAACGAGACACCAGACCGGATGCCACATTGGATGGGAATGCGCTTTTGACTCAATGCATTGATTGGTTATCCACCGTTCACAACACGCTGTTTGTGATTGCCGGGAACCAGGGGGACGGGGGTATTCCGATCCCGACAGATAACTACAATGGGGTGAATACCGCTTACTCAACCAAGCGACAGGGAGTGTTCACGAAAGTGGACTTTCCGAATTTAAGTGCTGCGCCAGTTGGGATTGGCAGACGTTTGATTGAACGCGAGATTAATGTTGGCGATCGCCGCTCCATTAGTATTGTTGCTCCCGGTAGCAAAATTGCGGCGTACAGTTTGGACGGGAAAAAGACTGAGGTGAGTGGGACGAGTTTTGCGGCTCCTCATATTACAGGAACAGTAGCGTTGCTTCAAGAATTTGGCGACCGTCAACTCCAATCCAAGCAGAGAAATTGGAGTACAGACTCCCGACGTCACGAAGTGATGAAAGCGGTGTTACTCAACTCGGCTGAGAAAATCCAGGATAGCGGCAATGGGTTGCACTTGGGAATGAGCCGTACCATTTTGAGCAAAGATAACCGCACCTGGTTAGACTCTGATGCCTATAAAGACCCCAAAATTCCGTTAGATTACCAGATGGGAACCGGACAACTGAATGCCTTCCGTGCTTACCAGCAATTTAGCCCGGGTCAATGGAGGTCAACGGCTGCCGTACAACCCATTGGTTGGGATTATGCGACAGTAGAGGCGTCATCCTTTAAGGATTATGTGTTAGACAAACCCGTGAAGGAAAAAAGTTTTGTGTCTCTGACGTTGGCGTGGAATCGTCTCGTGGAGTTGCAAGACAAGAATCAAAATAATGCCTTTGATGTGGGGGAGAGTTTTCGCGATCGCGGATTGAATCACCTTGACCTTTACCTCATGCCAGTGGATGAGAATAACACGAGCAAAAGTGTCTGTTCTTCCATCAGTGCGGTGGATAGTGTACAGCATATTTTCTGCCCAGTCCCGACTGCTGGTCGCTACAAAATCCGCGTTCAGTATCGCAAACAGATGAATAAACCATCCCAACCGTATGCCCTCGCTTGGTGGACAGTCCCTCGGTAATCCAGTCAACTCCAGGATTTTTCACCTGAGTGCATAAGTGGCATGGGCTTCACGCGATCGCATCAATGAGTTCCTGCCAGCGTTGTTGCCACAGCTGTTGCATGGCTTGCATGACGTCCGGTAAGTCGGCAAAGTCTTTGCTTTGCCGTTGAAGTTCTGGGGCTAATCCTTTGAGTCCGACACAATCTCGGCAACTGTGCAATACTCGCTGCCAAGCGGAATACCACTCTAGTCCCGCTTGTTGATGGGCGTGAATTGGTTGGAGGCGATCGTCTTCTTCCCGCAAATATTGCGATCGTTTTGCCCAAGCGTCTCGCCAGGGTTGTACAGCTTCCGGCATTTCGTGTTCCTCGTACCAATCCCGTTCTGTGCGTAAGATTTCACCAAGTTGATCGAGGGTAGAACGGGAGGTGCAGTTTTGGATGGCAGCAATTCCTTGCTCAATCCAGAGGGGCAAGCAGCGATAACTGATGAATTTAGCGCGAGATTCCACCAATTTGACCCAGATTTGATGCTTCCAGCACTCTATGCGCTCAATTTGGTTGAGGGGAATGTTGAGAAAAGTGGCGACTTGCTGCCGTATTTGGTCAAGGGGTAATTGTCGTGGATCAATCACCCCAGAGGTGATTAAGTTCTGGGACATGATGGTAAATTCACTCCTGTTTTGGGTATTCGGTGTCGTGACCCAAAATCCAAGCCACCCCGCATTAGTTGACATAAGAAGTCGGGGGGCGTCGAGGAGTGTTACCATTCTTCTAGCTTCCAGACTGGTTATTGCAGTTTGGGGGTTAGCCGCTCCTAGCTGGTGCTAACAGCTTTGAGTGGCGCTAAGATTTTTAGGTTTTTAGTGTATCAAGATTACCTTAGCAGATTGAGTGATTTCTGCTCAAGGGTCAAGTTTTGTTTACAAATCTTTAGGAAAATCACCGAGTTGCTCGATTTTAGATATAAAGCAATCGCCTTTGTGGATAGTGTGGCAGAATGCGATCGCACATTCTTTTCGCCTCATTCACAATCCCAAGCAATAGCGAGTTGCTGCCTCTACCCGTGACATAACTTGTTCAGAAAGTCTACCTGCTGGTTGTTCTGGAAAACGTCTTTGATCGAGGGAGCGAAGTTGAAAACACAAGAAAACTGTTTCAACTGGTAAACCACTTTCTGCCGCAGAAACTCGAACATTAGTTGGATAATCGCGTTGGATATTTTCTCCTTTTGTTCCAACAACGACGGTTACCACCAAAGGCAGGCGGTTAATTTCATCAACTGAAAGAACAACGACAGGACGTTGGCCTGCCTGTTCTCTACCTTGAACTGGATTAAGATTTACAAAATAGATTTCGCCTCGCTGAATGCTCACAATTCTGACAAACCATCCATTTCAGTAATTGCAAATTCCCGCTCAATTGCCTTAAGTTCCTCCTGAATAGCTGGGTCATTTGCCATTTGTGAAAGTTGTTCTTCAAAATTATGTGGTTTGTTGCTGAGATTGTTGCTGGTTGGAGTAAATCGCAAATTGTGAATAATTCGCTCAACTAGCCACAATTGCTCTTCATAAGATAAGAGACTAATGGATTTTTCAATCTCGCTTAGGGTAGGAGAGGTCATGATGAGAGATTCTACTGGTCTAGTAGGGTCTAAAGTCTAGCCTATCACTGCTGAGAGAATAGCAGGTTGAATATTAGCTCTAGCGCGTAGCAATAAGCTGTTACGCATTTAATGAATTCGTTGGTATTTAGCTTATTTCTTGTGGGGCGGGCATCTTGTTCGTTTTTAATAGTATGTCTTATCTTTCCATCTTGAGCCATCCAAAAACATGATTTACTGTTAACTCTAGTTCAATCTCCTCCAGTATTACTAAGCGATCGCTCCCTTGCATCAGTTCAGGTTGCTGACCCGACAAAAATACCAGTATGCTGCGATCATCGGGGTCAACAAACCAACCTAATCGGCATCCATGCTGTAGACAGTAGAGAATATTACCAATTACTTTATTAGGCTTCTGTTCAGGAGAAAGAATCTTAATTGTCCAGTCTGGAGGCAGTTTAAAATCATCAGGCACCTCTCCATTTGTATTGAAAGGAATGCGATGCCACTGAAACACCGCTACATCAGGGATAATTGACCGACTACCAAAGCTACACCGCAGTTCAGGGAAAGCGTAGGCAATCTTAGCATCCTCAGTCACTTGGTTAACGGCAGCACAAAGTTTACCCTGCAAACGGCTGTGTCTCCCCTTTGGCATCGGCTTCTGGATAATTTCACCGTCAATGTATTCGCTAGCTGGCTTCGTTTCAGGGAGTTTTAGAAACTCATCCAGCGTAATAGGTTTGGAGGCTGAAACGGTCATTGGATCACCTCCATCTCGTTCATTTCTTCCTCTTCTTCCTCCTTCATTTCTTCCAGAGATTGCCAACCTGCTTGCCATAAGGAAGGGTTTTTCAGTTGTTTGGCATTGAGCCAAAAACGGACATTGGGGTCGCAGGATGCAACCATTTCGGCAAAGACTAAATCCCCTTGGTTTTTGCGGTTGACAACTTGAAAGTGCCGCCAGCCCCAGGTTTTCTGCCTGGATGTCCATTTAGAACCCACGAGGTAAGGGAATTTTTGCTTTTTTGGCATTCCTAAATCCAAGGCTTAATATTTATTAACATTTCTCATGATAGTTTCTTCCGTGCCAAGAGGCGTGCCGCGATCACACCGCCGATAAAGCCAAATAAGTGTCCTTCCCAGGATATTCCGGGTCGCGTTGGCAACACGCCCCAGATCGTACTCCCGTAGAGGAAACCGACGACGAGGGAGAGCAAGATTGAGGGAAAGTTGCGTTCAAAGTAGCCCCGCAGAAGCAAAAAACCCAGGTAACCGAAGATCAGACCACTTGCACCAATGTGAATCGAGTTGGGTGAACCAAACACCCAAGTCCCTAAGCCACTCACCAGCATGGTAATGGCGCTAACCCTAAAAAAGTCTCTGGTTTCTTGCAACATCACAAACCAACCCAGAACGATAAAAGGGATGGTGTTGGCAATTAGGTGACCCAAACCACCATGTAGGAAAGGGGCAAACAAAATGCCACGCAAACCAATAATGTGACGTGGAGCAATTCCGTAAACGTTGAGTGCCCCACCCAAAGCCAAATCTGCAATCCCTAAAACCCAGATGGTGGCAACGAATCCACCGAGGATTTTGCCTTGGGTTTTCAATTCACGGGCGATCGCTCCTGTTTCGGTGCGGAGGATGGCTTTTCTGTCTTCCCTGCTCATAGCTTTGCCTCTGGGATAGCCTGTTTTTGATGTGTGTGGATGTTTCCAGGTTAGCAAGTCCAAGCAGGGCAATTAGTCAATTCCACATGGGAATCAAGGGTTGTGCATCCGTATCGTGTTGTTTGTTGTTGGTGAAAAATAACGAACCACAGAGGCACAGAGAACGCAGAGATAGTAGAGCTAAGAGAGTTTAATGAGTCAATTAGGATTGCTGTATAGTCAGCCCAATAAAATATACAACCTTTGTAGGGTGCGTTATGTTAAATTAACGCACCATTCCTCGCTTCATCGGTGCGTTACGGCTTTGCTTAACACACCCTAAATGCTCATATTTTTTTAGGTTTTCTAGGCTCTATTTCCTAGATTCTCGATCGCAACCGGTTCAATCGTCTCAGCGGGTTCAAAACCAAAGACACGGGAGTAGAAGTAAAACTCACCATCTAAGGTGCGTTTGATATTCTCGGCACGACGGAATCCGTGTTGTTCTCCCTCATAAGCAACATAAGCCACAGGCAATCCTTTCGCTTTTAAGGCTTCGACCATCATCTCTGCCTGGTTAGGCGGTACAACTTTATCTTCTAGTCCTTGGAAGAAAATAACAGGACAAGAAAGTTGGTCGGTGAAGTGAATCGGCGATCGCTTTTCATACAAATCTTTGCGTTCCGGGTAAGGGCCAATTAACCCATCCAGGTAGCGTGCCTCAAATTTATGGGTATCCTTCGCCAATACCTCCAAATCACTGACGCCGTAGTAACTGGCACCGGCCTTAAAGATATCCCGGAAAGTAAGAGCAGCTAAGGTTGTGTAGCCTCCAGCACTGCCCCCTGCGATCGCCAGTCGCTCACCATCCACTAATCCTTGCTCAGCCAGATACTTGGCAGCATTGGCGCAATCGTCCACATCCACAATTCCCCAATTATCTTTGAGCCGTTGACGATAGTCTCGTCCGTATCCTGTGCTACCCCCATAGTTAACATCAACAAAGGCAAAGCCGCGACTTGTCCAATATTGAATTTTTAAGTTAAATGCACTGGAGGTAGAGGCGGTTGGCCCCCCGTGACTTTTAACAATCAGTGGCGGCTTTTCCCCAGTCGGTGCGGTGTAGTCTTGGTTGTTGGGTGGGTAGAAGAAGGCATACGCGGTGAGATTATTCTCAGTTGGGAATGCGATCGCTTGGGGTACGGAGAGATATCCGGTATCTATCTCTAACTGACTTGATCGCCGCAAGACTTCTAGTTGTCGCGTTGCTAAGTCCATCTGAACCACCGCCGTCGGTTCTGTGGCTGAACCCGCCATGAACACAGCGCGATTATTTACCGCATGAACGGATGAAATATCCGTGTAAGCTGTCTCAATCACTTCTAGCTGTTTTGTCTGGGTATCCAGACTCGCCAAGTACCAAATGCCTTCTTGGGTGTAAGTACAAATAATGCGATTAACGGACTCAACGGCATAGGTAGACATGCCAAACACCCACTGGGGAAGCCCAAACTCAGCTTCCATTTCACATAATGGTTCAATCTCTCCTACACTCTCCTGAGCAAGGGGGGGGTTCCAGCGGTAAAGATTCCACCAACCCGTGCGGTCAGAAACAAAGTACAATACACCATCCGGTGACCATTCTGGCTGAAAGACGGACTCCTCAACGCCTCCAGCTACTAGCTGAGGTTCACCCAATAAACCATCGGCTTGAATCGGAGCAACCCAGAGTTGAGTACCATCCCAAGGCATATTCGGATGATTCCAACTCAGCCATGCTAACTGAGTGCGATCGGGACTCAGGCGCGGCGAGGCGTAAAAATCATTGCCAGAAGCTAACACTTGGACATCTTCACCATTGTCCAAGTTAATGCTGACCAACGTGTTTGTGGGTTCATGACCTCCTGCGGTGTGGTCTTCGCACACACAAATAATCCGCCCCCGTCCCGTGTCAATCACCGCATCCGCATAGCGCAGATTTCCCCCTGACTCCTTAGAAATAGGTTGCGGTTCCTGTAGAGGCGCTGCCCCTGTGCCCTTATAGAGGCGTTGATCGGCAAAGTTGGAGAAGTAAATGATGCCATCTTTAACGGTGAAAGAACCACCACCATACTCGTGAACGCGGGTACGAACGTTGAAGGGAAGTGGCGTTACATCAGTAATGGTGCCATCGGGTGTTCGTCTTGCGATCGCATTCCGTCCCGCTTCAGCAGGTCGCCCCTCGCTCCAGTAGACATCATCTCCATCAAGGGCAATACCGCCTATCCCAATTGTACCTGTGACAATCAAGTCAGCCGTAATGGGTGATTTCCAAGAACCATAGGGTGCTATTTGCGATTGGCTCATGCTTATTCCTCTTTTGACAATCCCACGCCTAAAGGCGATTCCTATTCATTATTAGCAATAAATGGCTTTTCAGAGGATAGAGATTGAGCCGCCGCAAATTTATAACTAATGGATGGCTGCGGTTATACCTCAGGAGTGTCTATCTCAAAGTCTTGTCGTAGATAATCTTAGAGCAGAGAAACGTACTCTTTAAAACTATTGCGTCTTAGCCTGAAATGTACGGCAAAAGGTAGATCGATTCATTACGCCTATTTTTTTAATCCTGTCTTGATGAGCCTGCGTATTCTCAATAAGCTCTCAACGGATTTGATAAAACTAGAAGTTCGATGAACGCTCAAAAATAAATTCATTTTTTTACAAGAGAAATATCAAAAAAATGTTGCCTTCAGCCTTATTGCCAACATGGATATTAACCAAGAGCAACTTTTTCCTTGTTTCTGGAGTCACTTATTCCCCTTTGTACTCGGTTTATTAGATGATGCTTTGCTGCTCTTACTCTCCCGACTAGGACTTCATCTCAACGGGCTACAGTGGCTTTCTCCAGTGATGCTGAGTTGTACGGTACTGTATTGGGTCGTGCAGCTCTGGCAAAACCGCATGAAAAACTCGTAAAGTACTTGGGGTGTGGCGATGATGAGTCCCAATCTTTATCAGTAGCAGAGTACTAAGTAAGACAACCCAATGTTCTGTAGGATGCTCTCTTCGCCAGTTTAATGCATTAAACCTTACAGTTGAGTGCGTTACGGCTTCGCTTCACACACTCTACATCTCACATTTAATTGGATGTATCTACTTCCTGGTGAGGAGTCAATCCCTTCTAGAGACACTGGATACTAACAGAGCTGGGATTTGGGAACTCGGCAAAACTTGTGCAATAGACCACTAAGTTGTAGAGTTCTTAAAGGTAAATGAAAAAAATTAGCCGATTCCAAGCGCGCATTGGCATAAAACTGCACTGCGGTTAAACTGGTTCTATCTTCATAGAGAACAATCATAAATATAGCATCTGCTCCCTGGAGAGCTATTTGCTGTGAAAATCGCCATAAATAGGTGATGTAAAGCCTCTCAATAGAGGCTTTACCCGCGATTAGAACATGGCGATCTTGATGGCAAACAACTCACTAGTATCTCTAAAGCTAGGCTCGATCAGGACACCCTAAGAAGTTTGTAGCATCGTGCTGGAACTGAAATCTTATCGAGCGCCGTACTGATGACGGAAACCCAGATGCGTCTGGGACTGACCCATATTGTAAGGGAGGATGCATTCATGCATACCAATTCAGAACTGGTTAATACCGTTGGCAATGCTACTCTAATCAGTCCAAAGGTATATCCCTGGGATTCGGGGCCTGCTGTGATTGAATTGCAAGAGCTGTTACGCGCTCATGGGTTTAACCTCCGAGTCGATGGGGAGTTTGGCAGTTTAACCGAAAAGGCCGTCGCCGCCTATCAACGGGCACAGGGACTGACAGTTGACGGCGTTGTGGGTTCAAAAACTTGGGCGGCCTTAAAAACAACCGTCAAGCCTGGAACTCGCAGACTTAGCATCGGTCGCACAGGGACTGATGTTCGTTACTTACAAGGACTATTACAAATCCAGGGGTATAACGTCCCTTGCAATGGCAACTTTGGGGCTTCTACGCAGCGCGCTGTTATGGCTTTTCAGGAGAGACATAAGTTAAAACCCACTGGCTTGGTAGACCCTACAACTTGGACTGTTCTGCAAGGGAATCCCCCCATACCGACTCCTGCCAAACCAACTCGGTGGACGTTTGATTTCCGCAAATGGCGATGAGTCTTATACAGTAGCGCCTGCTTAAACTTCATCACATCTTTAAAATAGAGGGTGACACCCCTCACCCCCAAATGCAATAATAAGGTTATTAGATGCACCCTGATGATCGGGAGAGTCGCCACAAGTGGCTCTCTTTTTTTTTGTGTGAATTTACCCGAAAAGTCGGCGCGAGGTTACCCTTGGGCTTTGTTTGGTTGGACTTTCCTGAGCCACCCCACCACATTAAGGCATGAAGTTGCACTCTTGAACACGCTGGAGCAAAGGCAACAATCATTGTGGTATGAGGCCGGGGAGGAAATGAAAGTGTTTTTAATCTCCTGAATCATTGGCTCTTGGTCATCTATTCCTCTAGTTATATAGAGCTAAATGAGAAGTAAAACTCTGGACAGAGACCTCTACATTTGTCTTCGGCTATACCTATAAGTGTCAAGTCCTGAGTCGTCAATGAAGAGAAAGACATTAAGGGTTATGTCTAAGTCCCTAGCATTCTCTTGCTAAATAGGATGTTTCCAGGGAATAGAATCGACAGACTACAAGGGGAAAAACGCATAGCGTAGATACGGATGACCAGCAAGAAGTAATATGCAGGCTAATGGATTTATAAAGCGCTCTCCCCTAGGAGAAATAAAGATTAATCAGACTACTCACAGCGAAGTTCAAGCCAATCAGACTCAAACCGATGGCATAATGCTACCCAGTGTCTTGATGTTCGAGCATCCCTTTTATGTTGTTCTGGGTTGGGTCATTTTTAGTTTGATGATGTCGGCGATTTTCACGGTTGTCCGTTCTGAAATTTTTAGTCTAGAGCCTATATCTCAAGTTCCTTGTCGGAACTGTCAGTTCTTTTCAAGCAATCCTTATCTTCCGTGTGCGGTTCACCCTGGTATGGCTCTCACTGAAAATGCGGTTAATTGCTCTGATTACTGTCCTCAAAAACGCAAGTTGTTCCACTAACCTCAACAGTCCAGTTATAGCGAAAGGCACCGGAGATCATACGAGCAGGTAGAAGGCAGAAGGCAGAAGGGTTGCATATTGACGGATCAAGGTTTCAGTATTTGGCGAGAGTCAAGAGTTGCCTTGGCGACTGCTATAAAACAACTGCTATAAAAACTGAATCAAATCAAAAAAACGCCTAACTCTAATGAGTTAGGCGTCTTATTAGCCCCTAGTCACCAAGCGTGTCAGGGGGATTTTTCGACGAGTAGGTTAAATCTGGGCGTCTACATTCTGAATCGGCTGAATGCTGACAGCAGGTTGCTGATGGCTAATCACCGCTTGTTGCAGCATTGGGGTGCGGGTAACAGAACTATTCGCCAACTCAAACAGAGGATTCGATAGAATCCCTGCCAGAGTAGTGGCAATAACGGTTAGGATTAAACCCACTTGCAAGGGGCGCATTCCAGGAAGGTTCCAGCGGATTTCGGGATAATCCTTCACGGCGTCGGACATTTCTTGGGGTTCTTTTACCACCATCATCTTGACGACGCGGATGTAGTAGTAAATTGAAACTACACTCGCTAGCAAACCGAGTATGACTAAACCATACAGTCCGGCTTGCCAACCGGCCCAGAACAAGTAGATTTTGCCGAAGAATCCGGCTAGAGGCGGAATTCCTCCTAAAGAGAGCAAACAAATGCTCAATCCCAACGTTAAGAGGGGGTCTTTTTGATATAAACCCGCGTACTCGCTAATTTGGTCAGTTCCCGTGCGTAGGGTGAAGAGAATCACGCAGATAAAGCCGCCCAGGTTCATGAATAAATAAACCAGCAGGTAAAAGATCATGCTGGCATAACCGGCGTCTGTCCCGGCAATCAGACCAATCATGACAAACCCAGCTTGAGCGATGGAAGAATAAGCTAACAGGCGCTTCATGCTGGTTTGAGTCAGGGCGACGACGTTCCCTAAAACAAGGCTCAAGATGGCTAGTGCGGTGAACACAAAATGCCACTGTTCGGTAACCAAGGGGAAGGCGGTGGTCATCAAACGAATGGCAAGGGCAAAACCAGCGGCTTTGGAACCGACGGAGAGGAAGGCTACCACGGGAGTGGGAGACCCTTCGTAAACGTCTGGTGTCCATTGGTGGAAGGGAACGGCTGAGATTTTAAAGGCAATCCCGGCGATCGCAAACACCAAAGCAATTAAAATTCCTAGGGATTGACCGGCTTCTAAAATCGCGACATTTGTGGCGATCGCATTTAAGTTCGTCTCTCCTCCAGACAAACCGTATAACAACGAGACGCCATAGAGAAATACGGCTGAGCTTGATGCCCCAATCAGCAAGTATTTCAACGCGGCCTCATTAGAACGCGGGTCACGCTTCATGTAACCTGTCAAGAGGTACGATGAAATACTTAACGTTTCGAGGGAGACAAAAATCGCCACCAACTCATTAGCTCCCGATAGGAACATCGCCCCCAAGGTCGCGCTGAGCAAAATGCCGATAAACTCAGCTAAAGACGTGCCAGCTTGCTGCACGTAGCGAATCGACATCAAAATCGTGACAGCCGTTGACAGGGCGATGATGCCGCGAAACGCTATACTCATGGCGTCGCCGTTGAACTCCCCTAAAAAGGCAATGGGGTCGGCAACATCCCATTGGTAGTAGAGGGCGACTAGGGCAAGCAGAAGACCGCCAATCGCCACATAGGGCAGTGTCTGAGTAGCGCTTCTCCCCGAAATCAGGTCAATCAATAAAACCAGCACGAGGGTAACTAGTATAATTCCCTCTGGCAAAATTATCCCGGCATTCAGCTGGGCAGCAATAGTGGCAAAATCCATAGGTTCTATTGTTATTGTCTATGGTTATGTTTGTCTCAACATTAACGTTCTTATCATATCGGTGATTGCCATCGGTTGAGCAGCCAAGTTTGCTCTAGAGGGCTGTGTCAGGCGATATTCGTGTGTTTGAGTAGCCATATCATTGTTGGTGTTCTGAAGTTGTTGATTCCGAAAAAAAATTTAGGTTTGCAACGTCACTCTCTCGGAATCTACTCCTGATCTATTCTAATTTCTAGTCTATGCTGAGAACGAGCTGTAAGTTTCTCAACAATTCATCTGATGTGTAGGGCTTTGGCAAAAAAGTTTTGACGCTATTACCTAGAAATTGACCGAGCTTATGGTTCGACACAAGCCCACTAATGGCTATAATTTTGACTTGGGGGTTAATTTTTTGTAAGACGCCGATCGCCGTTGGGCCATCTATATTGGGCATCATCATGTCAATCAACACAACATTAATTTTTTCCTTATGTTGTGTATATAGAGCAATCGCGCCAATTCCGTCACTCGCCTGTAAAACTTTGTAGCCATAAGTTTCTAGTAAGGTTTTAGTAATGTCACGAATTGAATCTTCGTCATCAACCACGAGAATTAATTCTCCATGCCCTGTGGGTAATTCATCGTGACTTTCTGATGGACAATGAATCGTTGTTGTTGGCATTGCAGGTAAGTACACTTGAAATTGTGTTCCTTTTCCCACTTTGCTTAAGACTTTAACAAAACCGCCGTGGCTTTTAATAATACCAATCGCCGTTGAAAGACCAAGACCTGTGCCTTTTCCCAATTCTTTTGTCGTAAAAAACGGCTCAAAAACTCTATCTATTATTTCCTTGGAAATCCCCATACCTGTATCGGATACAGTAATCACAATGTAAGGACCAACCTTAGCCTCAATATTCATCTGTGCATAGTGAGCATCAACCCAGAAATTTCTGGCAGAAATCTGGAGGGTACCCCCATCTGGCATAGCATCACGAGCATTAACGCAGAGGTTCATTAACACTTGGTGTAACTGAGTCATATCGCCAGAGATAGTCCCCAGATTTTGTGTTGGGAGTTCACTGCGAATTTCAATCGCTCTAGAAAATGTCTGTTTAACAATTTTCTCAATTTCATGAATTAAGTATTTTACGTCTAAGGGAGTGTGCTTACCGGCGACTCCTCGTGAAAATAACAGTACTTGTTTGACTAAATCTGCGGCACGTTTCACATTGGTTTCTAGGATCGAAAGCCACTGTTGGCTCTGTTCATCTGGGAGTTTACATTCCAGAAGTTGAGCTGCCATCATCATCGGTGTCAGTGCATTGTTGAGGTCGTGAGCAATACCGCTGGCTAGGGTTCCCAGACTCTCCATTCGCTGGGTTCGGAGAAACTGTGATTCGAGTTGTTTTTTCTCTGTAATATCGGTGTTGACCGTAAGAATGGATTTGGGTTGCCCATTTTCATCGCGCACTAATGTCCATCGACTGGCAACGATGATCTCTTTGCCTTCTTGGGTGAATTGTATTAATTCACTTTGCCACGAGCCACATTCAGCGAGACTTTTCCAACTGTCTTCGAGTTGATCTAAGGTTTCCCGTCGATACAGAAGCTCATGAACATTTTTGCCGATCACTTCTTGGGCTTTCCATCCGTATAGACGTTCAGCTCCTTTGTTCCAAAATCGGATTTTCTTGTTCAAGTCTCGCACGAGTATTGCATCTGTCGTGATATCGAGCAGAGCAGCTTGTTCGCGGATTTTCTGTTCGGCAATCTTGCGTTCGCTGAGGTCGAGGACAAAACCGACTGCGCTCTGTTGAGACTCCTCTAGAAGAACACCTCCAATCATAATAGGAATGTGGCTACCATCAGAGTGAATAAATTCTTTCTCGTAGGGAGTACAAACTCCAGAAGTAAGTAATTCTGCGAGCGCCTTTTCATCCAAACCGCGATATTCTAATGGAGTCATTTCGTCCCAACGCAAATCTCCTTTTAGGAGTTCGGAGCTATCGTATCCCACCATTTGTAGAAAGGCGTCGTTAGCATCGGTGATACTGCCGTTAACGTCTGTACAAATAATCCCAATGATATTGGATTCAACTAATCGCCTAAACCGGGATTCACTTTGCCGCAGTGCTGCAAAGGCTTGCTCTCGTTCCTCTTGTGCTCGCTTGCGCTCAGAGATTTCTTGTTGTAATCGCTCATTTTGTTCTGTGAGTCTCTTCGTCAGGTGCCGCAAGCGTAGATGGATGTTAACGCGGGCTAAAACCTCTTCATGCTCTAGCGGTTTGATGATGTAATCCACTGCCCCAAGATTCAACCCTTTGACCTTATCCACCTTCTCAGCCAGGGCAGTCATGAAAATTACAGGAATATCTTGAGTGGTTGGATTCGCTTTCAATCGACGGCAAGTTTCAAAACCGTCTATTCCTGGCATCAGTACGTCCAACAAAATTAAGTCGGGTGGGGCATATTCCGCCATTTCAAGCGCACTTTCCCCATCTTCGGCGACCACAACTTTGAAATCGGAATCCTCTAATAAATCGAGCAAAATTTCCAGATTAATGGGAGTGTCATCGACGAGTAAAATTACACTTTTTTGTATAGGTTCAAAACTCATTAATTCCTCTTGATCTTTTATAATCTTCCAATTTTTTTGGTGAAGGCATTTAGCTACTCAACGGGAATGGGCTACAAACAACACCCATTTTTATCCTACTCTTTTAGTAATACTTTAGCGCGGTTACATTCGGAAAGTGAGGGGGTTAGCGAACGCGGCACAAGCTTTTCTGTTTGAGTTTAGGAATAACATCAATTTTTTCCTCTGTCTGGGGTATAGCTCTATTGTGTAACTCAAAGTAAAATTTCGTAATCGAAAGTAATGTTCCACTCTAACGCACCCGTCAGGTAGGGACGATTCAAAGCAGGAGAGTTGGGTGGGTGAGTGTTAAAAAGCGATAGATTTACACGCAGGTTGAATGGCTGTGGAAAGCGAAATGGGTGTCAGCATGTTAAATTAGCAACGCCAGAACTTGTCATCGGTGGAAGCTAATAGCTTTCGCCTATCAAGCTCATCCGCCCGAAAGACGAAAATGAGTATCACTATTGTCGGCTACAGCCTGATCGAAACCCTTTATGAAGGTACCACTACTTGCGTTTATCGTGCTTCCCAGGAGGCAGAGCAAGTTTCGGTAATTATTAAAACTCTTAAAGCTGAGTATCCCACTCTAGAAGAACTTACTCGATTAAGACATGAGTATGAACTACTCCAAGCCCTAGAGATCGAAGAAATTGTTAAACCTATAGCTTTAGAGAGCTATCAAAACGGTCTGGCGTTAATTTTGCCAGACTTTGGCGGAGAAACGCTGAAAAACTTTATCACTAGTCAAAAGTTCGAGCTAAGTCAGTTTTTGCATATTGCTATTCAATTAGCTTCAACGCTAGCCCAGCTCCATCAAAACAATATTATTCATAAAGATATTAAACCTCACAATATTCTGATAAATCTCAAAATCGGTAAAGTTACAATTATAGACTTTAGTATTTCATCACGCCTGTCGGAAGAAAACCAAAGCATCAGTAATCCCAATTTGCTCGAAGGTACCCTTCCTTATATGTCGCCTGAGCAAACTGGGAGGATGAACCGCTCAATTGACTACCGCACTGACTTTTATTCCTTAGGCGTTACCTTTTATGAAATGCTGACGGGACAGCTACCCTTTCAAGCAACTGACTCCCTGGAATTAGTTCACTGTCATATTGCTAAAACACCAGTACCTCCCCACCTTATAAATTCAGAAATTCCAGAGGTGCTGTCTGAGATTGTGATGAAATTACTTGCCAAGACAGCAGAAGAGCGCTATCAGAGTGCGCTAGGTCTTAAAGCTGATTTGGAGATTTGTCTAAAGATGCTGCAAACATCTGGCGATATTTCTCGTTTTAAGGTGGGAGAGTTGGATTTATTTAGCCAATTTTATATTTCGCAAAAACTGTATGGGCGTGAACAGGAAGTTAGTCTGTTAATGGATGCCTTTGAGCGAATCAGTAACCCCCCTCAACCTCCCCTTGGTAGGCAGGGGAAGGGAGGGATCGAGATGATGCTTATTTCCGGCTACTCCGGAATTGGTAAATCTTCTTTAGTGAATGAAATTCATAAACCAATTGTCGCGGCGCGGGGCTACTTCATTTCCGGTAAATTTGACCAATTTCAACGCAATATTCCTTACTCGGCTATCATCGATACTTTTCAATCATTAGTAAAGCAACTACTAACTGAAAGTGAAGCACAACTCGCTCAATGGCAAGAAAAAATTTTAGCTGTCCTTGGGACAAATGCACAAGTCATTATTGATGTAGTTCCGGAAGTAGAACTCATTATTGGTAAGCAGCCAGCCGCTCCAGAGCTAGCGCCAATCGAAGCACAAAACCGTTTTAATTTAGTATTTCAGAACTTCATCCGTGTATTCTGCTCACAAGAGCATCCTTTAGTTATCTTTTTAGATGATTTGCAATGGACGGATTCTGCAACCCTGAAGTTACTAGAAGTGATAATCACAGATGCAGAAACGGGCTATTTATTCTTTATCGGAGCGTATCGAGATAACGAAGTTAATCGGACGCATCCCTTAATGATTACTCTTGATTCGCTTCGTTCCCAAGGTGTCATTATTAATAACATCACCTTAGCTCCCTTAGCACTTGACCATCTTAGGAATCTAATTGCTGACACACTACACAGTGATACCATTGCCGTCAAACCCTTAGCCGAATTAGTAATCAGGAAAACTTCTGGCAATCCTTTCTTTGTTAATCAATTTCTCAAAACTCTGTATCAGGAAAACCTGTTAACGTTTACCCTCCCGTCCCAAGACAGCCAAGCTTTTTGGCAATGGGATATCTCAAACATTGAGGCGATGGGTATTACTGGTAATGTTGTGGAGTTGATGATTCGGAAGTTGCGAAAATTGCCTGATTCTACACAGCAGATTTTGCAGTTGGCGGCTTGTGTTGGCAACACGTTTGACTTACAAACTCTCTCGATTATCTACAAGCGGTCGGCAGCAGTTGCGTATCGCCATCTTTGGGGAGCAATTCAGGAAGGCTTAATATTACCTATTTCTGGCTTGAAAAGCATACCAGAAGACATCATCGATACACATCTAGTTAGTCTGGAATTTAAGTTTCTCCATGACCGCGTGCAACAAGCCGCTTATGCTCTCATTAATGACAGCTATAAGCAAGTCACTCACTTGCAAATTGGTCGTTTACTCTGGCAAAACACTGCGTCAGAGGCACGGCTAAAAAAGATATTTGAAATCGTCGATCATCTAAACTTGGGACGTGAACTAATTAGCGATAAATCCGAACGAACTGAAATCGCCAAACTTAACTTAATGGCTGGACAGAAAGCCAAAGCAGCAGCGGCTCATGCTGCCGCTACCAAATATTTGCAAGCGGGTTTAGTACTGTTAGCAGATTTCAGTTGGGAGACTGAGTACGAACTAACGTTATCGCTGCATACTGAAGCGGCAGAAGCAGCCTATCTGAACGGTGACGTTGAAGCAATGCAGAGATTGGCTGAAATCGTGCAAGCTCGCGCCAAAACACTACTGGATAGCGTAAAAGTGTACGAAGTCCAGATTCAAGCCTATATGGGGCAGAACAAGCTGCTGGAAGCGCTGAATACAGGATTGCAAGTCTTAAAGCAGTTAGGGCTAGAATTTCCTGACTCGCCAAACCCATCAGATATTGGGCAGGCATTAGGAGAAACGGCGGCAATTTTGAGCGGAACGCGAACTGAGGAATTAATCGATCTCCCTGAAATGACAGATCCTCATCGACTGGCAGCCATCAGAATTCTGTCAAGAATATTTGCTGTTTGCTATTGTGGCATGCCTTTACTAGCGCCTTTAACCGTGTGTAAGCAGATTGATTTATCTGTGCAATATGGCAATGCGTCTGTATCTCCTTTTGCCTATGCTTTATATGGTCTTCTGCTTTGCGCGATCGTAGGAGACATTGATCGGGGCTATGAGTTCGGTCAATTAGCGTTACGTCTAGTATCCAAGTTAAATGCTAAGGAGATCGAAACCAAGACATACCACATGGTGCCTGCGGGTGTCCTACATTGGAAAGAACATGCCAGGAATACCTTAGAACCTCTCCTTTCAGCTTTCTCTAGCGGGCTGGAAACTGGAGATTTAGAATATGCTGGCTTTGCCATCATGGTCTGGAGCCACTACTCGTTTTTTGCTGGCAAGGAACTTATCCAATTTGAACGAGAACTCGCCACTTACGCAGATGCTGTTCGTCAAATCAGCCAAGAGACAGCTCTTAATAGTATAAAAATTTGTTGGCAAGCCGTCCTAACTCTGATGGGAAGAAGCCACAATCAGTGTCAGCTAAAGGGGGAGGTCTACGATGAAGAGGAAATGCTGCCCCTACATCAGCAAACGAACGATCAACTGGCAATTCATTACTTATATTTGCACAAACTTGCGCTTTGTTATGGGTTTGAAAATTACCCAGAAGCCTTGAAGCATATCCCTCACATAGAGAGTTCTTTCGGCGCATCGGCAGGGCAACCAACGGCTATTATTTTTTATTTTTATGATTCTCTAGTACGCGTCGCTGTATATTCTGAAACTTCACAGTCTGAGCAACAGGACATTCTTAATCGAGTACAAACGAATCAAGAAAAAATACAAAAATGGGCGCATTATGCTCCAATGAATTATTTGCATAAATACTATCTAGTGGAGGCAGAACGCCATCGAGTTTTAGGCGAAAAAATTGAGGCAATGGAAATGTACGACAAATCCATTGCTTTAGCTAAAGACAATGAGTACATCAATGAACAAGCCCTTGCTCACGAACTCGCTGCCAAATTCTACCTATCATGGGGGAAAGACGCGATCGCCCAACTTTATATGCAAAAGGCTCATTACGCTTATCAAGTTTGGGGCGCTAAACGTAAAGTTGATGATTTAGAAGAAAAATACCCCTATTTATTGACTGGAACTTCAGCTAGAAGCCGAACCCAAACTACAGTTAACCAAATAACCAATTCTCTAACTACTACCAGTCATTCCAGAACGAATAGTAGCTTAGACTTAGCCACTGTTATGAAAGCCTCTCAAACTATTTCAGGTGAAATAGTATTAAGTAATTTATTAAGTCAATTAATGAACATTGCTATTGAGAATGCTGGTGCGGAAAAAGGAATTTTAATTTTAGATAAATTAGGCAATCTTTTTATAGAAGCACAAACTAATATTGAACAAAATAACGTTATATTATTGCAGTCAATTCCCGTGTGTGGCGGTCAGCAATTACCTATATCTATAATTAACTATGTCGAAAGAACTCATAAAGATGTGGTTTTAAAGGATGCTTCTGCTTCCAGCATCTTTAGTACAGATATTTACATACTTAGCAATCAACCAAAATCCGTTTTATGTACACCGCTAATCCACCAAGGTAAACTCATCGGTATTCTTTATTTAGAAAATAATTTAATGACTGATGCTTTCACCTCTGAGCGATTAGAAGTATTAAGAGTTTTATCATCACAGGCCGCCATATCAATCGAAAATGCGCGTCTTTATACAGATTTAGAAGAAGCTCTGCAAAATTTGGAAACCAAAGTACAACAGCGCACCTTGGAGTTACAGGAAAACAATTTACGGCTACAAGCAGAAATTCACGAACGCCAGCGAGCTGAAGAAGCCGCCGAAGCCGCTAACCGTGCCAAGAGTGAATTCCTGGCTAACATGAGCCACGAACTCCGCACTCCGCTCAATGGGATATTGGGTTACACCCAAATCTTTAAAAAGTATAAAAATTTAACGGAGCAGCAAAAGAATGGTATTGGTATTATTCATCAGTGCGGCGAACATCTACTGACCCTGATCAACGATATTTTAGACCTCTCTAAAATCGAAGCTCGAAAAATGGAGCTTTACCCCAAAGAATTTGATTTTCCTGAATTTATTAATGGCATTTATGAAATCTGCCATATCCGTGCCGAGCAAAAGGGTATCGAGTTACTTTACGAAACTCTTTCCCCACTCCCTCAAGGTATCCGAGCTGATGAAAAAAGGTTGCGGCAAGTTTTGATTAACTTAGTGGGCAATGCTGTCAAGTTCACTGAAAGAGGAAGTGTAACGTTCAAAGTAGGGTATCAGGAGGGGAAACTACGGTTTCAAGTGGAAGATACAGGCATTGGCATTGCCCAGCAGCAATTAGAAGAAATCTTTTTGCCCTTTCAGCAGGTGGGTGAGGAAAGTCGGAAGACTGAAGGAACGGGATTGGGGCTGGCAATTAGCCGTCAATTAATTGAGTTGATGAATACGTCAATTAATGTCAAGAGTACCTTAGGTAAAGGAAGTATTTTCTGGTTTGATTTAGATGTACCTGAGGTTGCCTTCAGAGATAATATTGCTAAGGGTCGGGAACGTAACATTAGTACTTTCAAAGGTAAAAAACGCAGGGTTTTAGTCGTAGATGACAAGTGGATGAATCGCTCTGTCCTCGTCAATATACTAGAGCCTTTAGGGTTTGAAGTAGTTGAAGTAGCCAACGGCTTAGACGCTCTTAATAAAGTGCATGAGTTTAAGCCAGATGTAATATTTATGGATTTGGTGATGCCCGTGATGGACGGATTTGAAGCGACTCGTCGCCTCAGGACGTTACCAGAGCTTAAAGATGTCGTGGTGATTGCCATCTCGGCTAGCGTATTTAATTTTGATCGCCAGCAGAGTCAGGAAGTTGGTTGTGATGATTTTCTGCCCAAGCCAATTCGGGAAGCGGAGCTTTTAGAGAAATTACGCCTTCATTTGGGACTGGAATGGATTTACGAGGAGACAACGAGCGATAGCCCAGAACCAAAGGAGCTTCATCCCGAATCTGAAACTCCACATGCAAAATTGATTGTTCCGCCTGCCCAAGAGGTCGCTGCATTGCTCGATATGGCCAGGAGGGGCGACCTCAGAGGGCTGGCTAAGCGGGCGACTCAATTGGAGGAGTTAGATCAGCAATGGGTACCGTTTGCAACCCATCTGCGTCAACTGGCTAAAGAATTTAAAGGAAAACAAATTCGAGAATTTCTCAAAACAATTTGAATAGGAATGTCACTGACTTAAGAGGAATGACACTCCATTAAAAGTCTTGAAATAAATTTCAGGCTCAAAGGTTAAATAAGCTTTAGTTTACTGAGCGAAGCGGGGCGCTTCCCCCATCCTCACGCTTCGCTCCGGCCCACTCCCAACGGGTGAGTTATTTGCGCCACCCTGCACTAGTACCCAGTCACCGCACCTTCTGCTAAGGTCAAGTGAGTTAGCGTTGTCATGAACTCTTGCGGAGCCACTGTACTAACAATCTGTGCTACAGATAGTAAAATCACATCGCCTGGTCGAATTGGTTGCATGAATTTATCTTCCAAGGAAAGTTCCGATCTCCAAGCCCTAATTCATGCTTGATCGGGCTTGGCATTGGTTCTGGCACAATCCCCAGAGGTGGGGGTCGCCGTTGATATCGGCTATAAGTAGAGACAAGGAGCTCAAGCTACATCTAGCAAGAGGGCTGGCGATTCTCAGGGCGGAATCGCTGCGCTGACGCTTCTCGTTGATCATGCTCTGAACATCGTTATTAAATCAGCCCTCTTGACATTTCGCCCCCTCTTCATCCAATTTGACTGTTTAGCCAGCCGCTATTTTTCCAAAAGTTGCTATGTCAACCCTTGTTATCGTTGAATCTCCTACCAAAGCACGCACCATCCGCAATTACTTGCCCTCTGACTATCGCGTCGAGGCATCGATGGGGCATGTGCGCGATCTGCCTCAGTCCGCCACGGAAATTCCGGCGTCCGTGAAAGAAGAAAAATGGGCGCAGTTGGGAGTGAATGTAGAAGCTAACTTTGAACCGATATACGTCATTCCTAAAGATAAAAAGAAAGTTGTTCAGCAGCTCAAAGACGCCCTGAAAGACGCGACAGAACTTGTCCTCGCGACAGACGAAGACCGCGAAGGGGAAAGCATCAGTTGGCATTTGCTGCAAGTGCTCAAGCCGAAAGTCCCCACCAAGCGGATGGTGTTTCATGAGATCACCCAGGAAGCGATTAAGAAAGCGCTGAAAAACTGCCGTAATATCGACGAACAACTGGTTCACGCTCAAGAAACTCGACGGATTTTAGACCGACTGGTGGGTTACACCCTCTCTCCGCTGCTGTGGAAGAAAATTGCTTGGGGGTTGTCTGCCGGTCGCGTCCAGTCGGTATCCGTGCGCCTATTGGTGAATAGAGAACGCCAGCGTCGAGCCTTCCGTCAGGGGAGTTACTGGGATTTGAAGGCCATTTTAGAACAGGGCAAAACTCCCTTTGATTCCCGACTTGTCGCCGTAGGTGGTGTGAAAGTGGCAACGGGTGGTGACTTCGACCCCAACACGGGTCAAATTATCGCCCGTCGCCAGGTTAGATTACTCAGTGAAGCCGAAGCCAGAGAACTGCGAGAACGCCTGCTCGATAAAACCTGGACGGTGACGGATTTAGAAGAACGTCCCGTCACCCGCAAACCCTCGGCACCGTTTACGACTTCGACCCTACAGCAGGAAGCCAACCGCAAACTGCGCCTGTCGGCTCGTGACACGATGCGAACCGCTCAAAGTCTGTATGAACAAGGGTATATTACCTACATGCGGACAGACTCGGTGCATTTATCCGAACAAGCGATCGCCGCCGCACGGAGTTGCGTCGAGCAAAAGTACGGTCAACAATACCTCAGCCCCAAACCCCGGCAGTACGCCACCAAAAGCAAAGGCGCTCAAGAAGCTCACGAAGCGATTCGCCCTGCTGGTAGCACGTTCCGGACTCCCAAAGAAACGGGCTTGGGGGGTCGAGAACTCGCTCTCTACGACCTGATCTGGAAACGCACGGTGGCTTGCCAAATGGCAGACTCCCGGCAAACCCAAATCACCGTTCAGCTACAAGTTGAAGATGCGGGTTTTCGTTCGAGTGGGAAGCGCATCGACTTCCCCGGTTATTTACGCGCCTACGTTGAAGGCTCTGATGACCCTGAAGCGGCGCTAGAAGACCAGGAAGTGATTCTGCCACCGCTCAAAGTAGGCGACCATCCTAACTGCCGTGAACTCGAAGCGGATGGTCACGAAACCCAACCGCCCGCCCGCTATACCGAAGCCTCTTTGGTGAAAATGCTGGAAAGTGAGGGAATTGGGCGTCCCAGTACCTACGCCAGCATTATTGACACTATCCAGGACAAAGGCTACGCCCAAATGAACGGCAACGCCTTGGTGCCCACCTTCACCGCCTTTGCTGTCACCGCCTTACTCGAAAAGTACTTTCCCAACCTAGTGGATACCAGTTTCACCTCCAAAATGGAGCAAACCCTCGACGAGATTTCCAGTGGGGAAGCGGATTGGCTGCCCTACCTGCGGGAATTTTATCTGGGAGAGAAAGGACTGGAGACTCAGGTTAAAGAACAAGAAAGCCAAATTGATCCCAATGAAGCCCGTACCGTTGAACTGGAGAACCTGGTGGCGAAAGTCCGGATCGGTAAGTTTGGTGCTTACATCGAAGCGGAGAATGGCGATGGCGTAGTCACGGCATCGATCCCCAAAGACTTGACGCCAGCCGAACTTGACCCTGAGCAAGTAGAGGTACTGCTGCGGCAGAAAACAGAAGGGCCGGATAAACTCGGACGTCATCCAGAAACCGGTGAGCCGATTTACATCTTGAGAGGCCCCTATGGCCCTTATGTGCGATTGGGTGATGTATCTGAAGAGAACAAAAAACCGAAACAGGCTTCTTTACCCAAGGGCGTGAACATTGAAGATGTCACATTGGAGATGGCTTTGGGTCTTTTGGCTCTTCCCCGTACCTTAGGTGTCCATCCTGCTACAGGGGGTAAAATCCAGGCGAGTTTGGGACGCTTTGGCCCTTATGTGGTTCATGACCAAGGTAAGGAGGGGAAAGACTATCGATCGCTCAAACCCCATGACAATGTCTTGACAATTACTCTAGAACGTGCATTAGAGCTATTGTCAGAACCGAAGAAGGGGCGCAGTGGTGCAGGCAAAACCAAGAAGGCGTTACGAGAACTGGGTGCCCATCCCAAAGATAACGAACCCGTGAATATATATGATGGCCCCTATGGCCCGTATGTCAAACATGGGAAGACAAATGTTTCTTTGCCAGAAGGGCAATCGGTGGAAGAGATGACGATGGAAGCGGCAGTTGAGCTTTTATCCGCGAAGGAGTCTACGAAGAAATCGAGTAGCAAGTCGCGCAAGTCAACGAGTTCAACTAAGAGTAAGTCAAGCGGAACATCTTCTAGCACTCAGACGACCAAGAAGAAAACAGCCGCCTCGACAAGCACGAAAAAGAAATAATCAATTAGCCGTGCTTAAATTTCAGCGACCTTTGATAAATAGAGGGTGAAGCCCCTCAGAGCAGAATGCAATACTGGGGTTATCAAAAGCACCCTGATCATCGAGAGAGTCACTTTTTGCGACTCTCTATTTTTTTGTCAGTTTTTATATGACGATATCCATCCGCTCCAAACCGGGAAGCATAGGCAAACAGCATGGATAACAATTAGGTGATCGCGGGATGGGCATTCCCCAGTGCAGACATCTCCAACCTCATGCGTCGGTTATAGTAGTAGCCCCTAGCGTTTTCGTAGGTTGGAGCGCTGAGCGCCTTGATGTATTCGTCCCAGGTTGCATTCACCCAGATATCGGTTGGGAGTTTAGCTTGTATTTGGCTCATAACAACCCTTTTCGGCTACCGCTCACTCAGCTCTTAACGTAGGGGCAACTCTGCTTTCGCAGACGCTAAGGATAGGCAATCAGCAAGGGTTCTTCCGGTGTAAAACGAGACGGGTAGTTAGACTTTTTACCAAATCCTTTGAAAGAGGCGATCGCAATTGGCGATGATAGAGGTTGAAGTTCTTCAACTTCCCAAAAAATAGCCCATCTTGGCTTTTCGCTAGCCGTAGAAGGAGGGCGATATTTCATGCCCTGCGGGTGTCTACCGCCACGAGACTGAACATGGCCCACATACAAGCCGTGCCATGAGACTTCTGAGTTCAAAGGTCGATTTTCCGCCAAGGATGCATAGATAAACACCTCCACAGTTTTATCTCCCCGAAGTTCATCGGCTTGACGGAACACTTCAAAAGCCATGCTGCCAAAAGCTACTTTTGCCTGTTCTCCCTCTTTTTGCCAAGAAAGAAGGTGTTCCTCTGGTACGGGGGCAAGAATAGCAAGTTGGCGCGTCGTTCCTGTTTTATCCATATTGCTGTGATTGGTGTGGTGACTTTGAGCAGAAGTTAAGTTTACTCAGATCTTGCACCACTTGCTCCATTGAAGTGCAATCGTCATGACCTCCGTTGCTGCCCCAGGAAAGCGACTTCTGGGTTAAACCAGCTAATGGGTTGTGGCTTACCTAAGTAAAACCCCTGAGCATAGCCAACGCCTAAGGCTTTCAATCGTTCCAAAATCGCCGCATTTTCTACATATTCGGCAATTGTCTGAGTTCCCTTCACCTGGGTAATTTGCACAATAGCAGACACAATAGCTTCCGAAACAGGGTTAGTCGTTAAGTCCCGCACAAACATCCCATCAATTTTGACAAAGTTCAGGGGTAATTCTTTGAGATAGGCTAAACTCGCCATCCCTGTCCCAAAATCATCCAGAGCAAATTGACAACCAATTTGCTGTAATCGGCAGATAAATTGCCTAGTTTTTTCGATGTTCGACAAAGCGACTGTTTCTGTGATTTCAAACAATAGGCTTTGAGGGGGAACTAGATGACTGGCTACAGCTTCTTCCAGAAACTTCAAAAATTCTTCGTCGTTAATACTGGAGCCTGATAAATTTAAAGAATTCAGACAACCACAATAATCACCCCTCGCCCAACAGCTCATACACTGATTAGGGCTAGGAAGGTTATTGAAGAAGGATTCTAACACCCAGCGGTCAATCGCTGGCATTAATCCATATTGTTCGGCATGGGGGAGAAAGTTGTTGGGCGGAATGATTTGACCATCATGCCCTACCATTCGTAATAAAATTTCCTGGTGAATGAGGGAGCCTTCTTGAGGCGTTAGCGGCATGATGGGCTGAGAATATAGGCAAAAACGATTTTCTAATAGGGCGGCTTGTAGTGCTTTACTACTTATTGACCCTTGAGGAATATTGTGTAGCACATCAGCTACCTCCAATGACCAACCCTACCATCTCGTTGTTGGGGAAAGTATTGACACAAAAAATCTATAACCCCCCATCCAGCATGTCAAGCCTTGAGTACTAAATGTAATGCAAGCATGACCTGTGGCTATGCCCTGACTTTTACAAAAACGGCAGATGGCAGGAGGCAGATGGCAGAAGGGGAGAAGTTAAAATTTTGTTTTTTCTTAAGATTTCCCTGACTCAGAGCTAAACCATAATTCTCCCAATAGTCTTCACGGCAGTTCCCGTCTTCATCGAGTAAAGTAAGGTAACTACTAACAGCAGTGGCGGGATGGCGCTGTTCGCCACAGGATGTCAAGGAATGGGTTGCTAGTGTCAGTGTCTCAAGCGCTGCTGAGTCCGTGTCTTTCAGGAATGATTTAGATCGGGGAAAAGGGTGGTAATTATGGATTTAGAGGTTGCTCACACTCGTTGCAAAGATCGTTTGGTTTGGGCGATTGAACAGCTACAAGGCAAAGTCGAGCCGACACAACTTGAGACTATTACCGAGTTGATTATCCAAACCATGACCGGTCCTTGGCGCTATTTTCATACTCCCGATCACATTTTTGAGGTCGGTGGGTCAGTTAACGCTATTGAGGTCTTAGCGGCTTTATTTCATGACCTTGTGTATGTGCAAGTCGATCACGGTGTCAGTATCAACATCGGCAGTTACATCGCTCCTTTTGTTAAGGAAGTTAAAGGGACGGAGGTTAAGGAAGCTAAAGGTAAGGCAACCAAAGGGCAGTTGGTAATTCGAGAAGCCACTGACATGCCGGCGTCACTAATGTTTGATATTGTTGCAACGATATTTGGGTTTTCGCCGAGTCAGGTGCTTTCTCCCATGGCAGGGCAAAATGAATTCTTGAGCGCGCTAATTGCAGCACGGTCTTTGGAGCCTGTTTTGAGTCCTGGTATGATTGCTCAAATCGTTGCTTGTATCGAAGCAACGATTCCGTTTCGTCCGTTGTCTGCATCCGGTTTAACTCCTAGCGAGATGTTGTACCAACGATTAATCGCAGCGAATCATCAATTTAACTTTGGATGGAGCGAGGCTGAAATTATTGAAATTGTTAAACGCTGTGTGCAACTATCCAACCGGGATGTGGAGAATTTTGCTTATCCCAATTCAGCCGATTTTTTAGACAATACCTGGAACTTGTTGCCCGAAACCAATCATGAGCTAATTCATGCCAATTCCTACACGGTTGCTGGCTATCGCCGATCGCTGCAAAATATGGAAGGATTCATGAATTTCCTGTCTCCAGAAAAGGTGTTTCAGCGGTTTATGGGAGAGCCAGATGAGGAAACTTATGCAGAACTGATATTGAAAACTCGCAAAAATCTAGAGGTAGCAAAGCTATATTTAGGATGCAAACTCGTCTCGATCGCAATTATTGAGGCACTTTCTATGCGATTGGGAGGACGCGATCGCGATATTCCCCTTTCAACCATGATGGGAGAATTACCCACACCAGGACTCAAAACCCCCTCCTTGGAACAATTTTTGCCCGATATTCCCAGCATTCACCCCCCGGAAACGGCGCTGGAACATGAGGTGTTAGAGCTGTTGAGGAAGGGACGAAATCAGGACTCCTCTTATGATCTCAAAAATTCCCCGATCGCAACATTTATTGTCAACGCTATGGGGTTTCCCTCCGTGCGACACCTGATCCAACGAGCAAAAGACTTCTTTGCCGGCACCCTTTCCACGGATGAATTTCTGAGAGAATGTGACCATCAGGCGATCGGGACAGTCATCGACGCGGTAGAGCAGCTTTTTGAAAGCCGTGCCAATGCTTTGCGGGGATTGAGTGGAGACACAACCCTGACGTTTGAGCCTTATCAAGCGGCTATCAGCAAACTTGGGCAAGAGGTGGTTTCAGAGGTGTGAAATCAAAGGTGATGAGTGGTCAGGGAACCCATTGATTAGTCGGAAATTCTTTTAGGGCCAGAAAATTAACTTATTTGAAGATAAAATTGGCGTTTGTGAAAATTCCTGGCTCTAATTAATTTTTTGTGTTGCTTTTCCAAGATTTTCAACCCCTAGCCCTTGTCGCCACCACCCCCACAGGTGCCCAACGATTGCAACCTCTGTGTCAAACCAGTGGCGCAAGCCTTTGGGTGCCAGAGTCACTGAGCATTGCACAGGCTCAAAACTACACAGGTTCTCTCAAAGACCATATTGCCAGCTTATGGCACCACCACCGTGCCTTTGTATTTTGCTTAGCTACTGGAGCCGTAGTGCGGTTGATTGCTCCCCTTCTAGAGGATAAATCCCGCGATCCCGCCGTTGTTGTCGTTGATGAACAGGGGCAGTTTGTCATCAGTTTATGTAGTGGACACCAAGGGAAAGCGGAGCAATTGGCAAGAATGATTGCGCTCCAACTGGGGGCAACTCCTGTTTTAACAGGTGCCTCTGCTGGGTTAGGCTTACCGGGAGTGGATATGTTGGGCGTTCCCTTCGGTTGGCAACGAGGGGAGGGAGATTGGACGGGGGTGAGTGCTGCGGTGGCGCGAGGTGAATCCGTCCTGGTGATGCAAGAGGCAGGCTCAAAACTGTGGCAAAATCATCTTCCCCAGGCACATCCATTTAACTTGAGATGTCCTGAATCTCCTGCAACCGAATCAGAGATTGTTGAGTCTAAAGAACAACCGAATCATCCAACATCCCACTCCCCCTTACCCCCCCTGATTAAGGGGGGGAGCCAAAATCCCAATTTGATGCCCAAAGCGAGGATTTGGATTAGCCCCATACAAAGGCGATTTTCACCCGAATCGGATTTCCCAGAAGTCCAGTGGCATCCACGGGTGTTGTGGGTGGGCATTGGTTGCGAGCGAGGGACATCCAGAGCGTTGATTGAGACAGCGATTCAGCAGGTTTGTCAGCAAAATCATTTAGCTGAAAGTGCGATCGCAGGACTTGCCACCATCGATATTAAAGCCGATGAAGTGGGATTAGTCGAATTATGCCGCGAACGCCATTGGCCTTTACGCACCTTCCCAGCAGAAGTGCTACGCTCCGTTAAAGTCCCCAATCCCTCAGCAATTGTGGACAAAGAAGTCGGAACGCCCAGTGTTGCCGAAGCCGCAGCAATCGTAGGGGCAGGTTTTATGCCTGCCCTTTCCGACGGCGTAGGGCAACCACAAGTAGGGCAGCCACAAGGGGTGCCTCTACGGGTGGCAAAACAAATTTTTAAATTAGAAGGGCAACCAGGGGCGGTGACAGTTGCGATCGCCCAATCGGAACGAGAATATACGGGGCGTATTGGTCAATTATTACTCGTGGGTACGGGGCCAGGACAATTAGACCAGATCACGCCTGCGGCTCAAACTGCCATCTCTCGTGCGGATGTCGTGATTGGCTACTCTCTTTATATTGATTTAATTACCCCTGTGCTACGTCCGGGGCAGATTGTGGAAGCCCTACCGATTACGCAGGAACGGCAACGGGCAGAAAGAGCCATTGAATTAGCACAGTGGGGTTTAACGGTAGCCGTTGTCTCCTCTGGGGATTGTGGGATCTACGGCATGGCGGGATTAGTGTTAGAAGAACTTCGTGCCCAAGGTTGGGATGGGAAGACTCCAGGGGTACAGGTATTTCCGGGAATTACCGCCTTGCAATCGGCGGCGTCTCGTGTGGGTGCGCCGTTGATGCATGACTTCTGTGCGATTAGCTTAAGCGACTTGTTAACGCCTTGGGAAATGATTGAAAAGCGTCTAATTGCTGCTGCCCAAGCTGATTTTGTCACGGCGTTGTATAATCCGCGATCGCGTACTCGCACCGAGCAGATAGCCACAGCCAGAGCGATCTTTTTAAAGTATCGCAAGCCAATGACTCCAGTGGCACTGGTTCGCTCCGCCTATCGCCAAGAGGAACAGATTACTCTCACCACCTTAGAAAAACTCCTGGAAGCGCCCATTGATATGCTCACGACAGTGCTGATTGGCAACGAAAGTACCAGAACTCATGGGGATTGGATGATTACCCCACGAGGTTATCTCGGCTTTGAGAGCGAATCAACAGGACTGAATTCACCTAAGCGCGATCGCCAACCAGATGGTTAAGTACACTGCTCACTATAGTGAGTACGATTGAACCGATTAAAGCAGGAATAAAGCCTCTCACATCAAAACCAGGGGTGAGATAACCCGCTAGCCAAATTGTGATGGCGTTTACAACAAACAGAAACAAGCCTAGGCTCACAATTGTGATCGGTAGTGTCAGAAGGACTAAAATCGGTTTGATGATCGCATTGACTAACCCTAAAATCACCGATGCTATCAAAGCAGCTACAAAACTTTGGATCACAAAGCCCGGTACTAGATAGGCTGTAATCACCAATGACACAGCCGCGAGTAGCCAAGTCAACAAGAAGTTTGGCATGACCTTTGTTGAACAACTTCTATACAGTATCCTCATCCTACCTGGAGACTGGCCTCTTCGTCCGCGAGTGTTTGCAATGCTTTGCCTCTAAAGCAGGATTTGTGGTTTAACCGTTCGATGCGACACTAGGCAAAGTAGATTTGCGCTCAAATTTAGCGATTGAGAGCGACTCACTACCCATGTGGAGTGTGAATTAACTATGATTTTTCGGCGACTCGCTACCTTCCTCTTGGCATTGATTGTTTTGTGCTGTCCCCTACCTGCATTAGCACAGGCGACTAAATATTATCCGCCTCCTTTGTCTTATAGCAATGCAGAACTAAAAGGTAAGGATTTTTCGGGTCAAACCTTACGCTCTGCTGAATTTTCTAATGCTAATTTAGAACGAACTAACTTTACTGATGCTGATTTGCAAGGAACAATTTTTAGTGCTTCGGTGATGACTCAGGCCAATTTACATGGGGCAAATTTAAGTAATGCAATGGTCGATCAGGTGAACTTCACCAATGCCGATTTAAGTGATGCTGTTCTCACTGAGAGTATCATGCTGCGCTCCACCTTTGACAATGTTGATATTACGGGTGCTGATTTCAGTGATGCAATTCTCGATGGTGCCCAAATCAAAGAACTCTGTACCAAGGCAACGGGCGTGAATTCACAAACGGGTGTACCAACTCGTGACTCTTTGGGTTGTCGTTGATTGTTTTGTTTCAGACTATCTTTATAACTATGAAATCCTAAATCATTTGTGAGATTGGCTTTTTTTAACGAACCACTCCAGGCACAGAGAGCGCACAGAAGAGAAAGGAAGGTTCTTAGAGATTATTGAGGACTGCTATATCTGTTTTAATAAGGGGGTGTGATTGATGTCAAAGAAAAGGCAGAGATGTTCAACTATCTCCTTACCGGAAGAAAAGTAAGTGAATAATCGATTAAAGTGAGAAAATATTGGTTCTCATGTAGTAGCACAGAATAAAGATTATGCGTGTTGGTGTGATTGGTGGAGGGCAACTCGCTTGGATGATGGCAGGTGCGCGTCAGGCATTAGGGATTGAACTCATTATTCAGACGCCCCATCCTACCGATCCAGCGGTTGAAATCGCCACTGAAACGATTTTTGCCCCCATTGATGATGCTGCTGCTACCGCTGAACTCGCAACTCGCTGTGATGTGATCACTTTTGAGAATGAGTTTATCAATTTAGAAGCGTTGATGCCTTTGGCACAGCAGGGTGTCTGCTTTCGCCCACGCTTAGAAGCGTTAACGCCATTGTTGGATAAGTATCACCAGCGCTGTTATTTGGAAGAGATTGGTATACCTCAGCCTGGTTTTATGACGCTTGAAGGAGAAGTGGGGAGTGAGGAATTCCTTCATGCGGCATCCTTTGGGCAACCGATGAATCTAAATGAGTTAGATTTTCCCCTTGTCCTCAAAGCGCGACGCCACGGTTATGATGGTCAAGGCACTTTTATTATTAAAGACAGCAGTAGCTTACAGGAAACTTGGAAAAAGTTAGGACATACACCTGTTTTGCTAGAGGAATTTATTCCTTTTGAACGAGAGTTAGGAGTGATGGCTGCCCGTTCTGTGGCTGGAGATGTTGTTGTTTATTCGGTAGTGGAAACTCAGCAAGAAGAACAGGTTTGTCGTCGCGTAATTGTACCTGCACAGGTGAGTGCAGAGGTGGTGGCCGAAGTTGAGGCGATCGCACATACTCTCTTGAATAGTCTACAAGTTGTCGGTATCTTCGGGCTGGAACTGTTTTTGACTACGGATGGCAAGGTGTTGGTGAATGAGGTGTCGCCTCGCACCCACAATTCCGGGCATTACACCCTCGATGCTTGTGAAACCTCTCAGTTTGAACAACAACTAAGGGCGGTTACAGGTGTATCTTTGGGAAGTCCAACGCTTAAATGTAACAGTGCGCTGATGGTGAATCTTTTGGGTTATGAATATTCCCAGAATGACTATCTGGAAAAGCGGCAAAAGTTGGCGAGTCTGCCAGGAACTGTTGTCCATTGGTACGGAAAAAGCGAATCTCGCCCTGGACGTAAGTTAGGTCATGTTACGGTTTTACTAGATTCTCAAGAACCCTCTGAGGCACAGGCGATCGCCAAAGAAATCGAATCTCTTTGGTATGGTTGACATTAGCTAAACCCCACCATTACAAATTCGCAATGAGGACTTAGACGCCAAGGGCAAACAAGCGTCAGGCAGATTGCTTAAATCGCTATGAATTTGAGCGTCGTTACAACGCGATGCCCTCTCTCAAGAAAGCTGAACGGATTGAAGGAGTTGTTTATGCGGCTGCTGCTTTACGGTTTCGGAGTCATGCTGCACCTCATGGAACAAAGCCCGCGTAGGGGAAGAAAATTAAGCATTGGGGGGTTGATGCAGCCACGGCTAAGCTTTGAGTCGGGTTGCTAGTAGCTAACGTGCCACTTCCGCTAACGCCTTCCCCGTAGGGATTCTCAAAGAGTCCTGCCTTCGACATCCCCTCCTGCCTCACACATCCAACCCCGTTCGCGCTGCCTGTCTAAGATGGGACAGACATCACAACTACGCTGTCAATAGGAGAGGAATTCGTAGCCCTAGAGTGAGTACTTTCCGATGTCTGCGAGCGCGAACTATAGCTCTCGTAGTACTCATCATCCTCGCTGCCATTCTCGCTAGCGTAAACCAATATCGCAGTTCCCAACATGCCAAGGATAGCAGTGAAAACAAAAGCTAATAGAGCAAGGCTTTTTTGGATAAACTTCATCGTATTACCTCGTATGTGTTATTCAGATTGCCAACTTACTTCAGATTGAATTAAGCTTCTTTTCACGAATAAACAGATAGAAATTAGATTGCCTCTGAATTTCTATTACTGGTGAAATAGTGAAACAGAAAACTTATCCCAACTCATGCTCAGTTGAGACTAAAAATCCGTTTTTCCTGAATGGCCAAAAATTAGTAATACTTCTTTTGGCTTATCGCGCAACTAACTATAAATTTACGTCAGCCAATGAAGTCACGTCTCTCCGTTTGACAGCAATTGTTTAGCAACTAATCGTTAACAACTTTGCCATCTCAGGCATCAGGAAGCTTATTGAGTTGATTTTTTGCGGATTGAGGTGAGTGGTTTCGACAAATACTCGTTAACCTTTGGAAAAAAAATAAACTCAGTAGGAAGCTAGGGGATTACTCAGTTCAGTAATCTTTTTATTTAGTATTTATCGTTGACTCCTCATGGCTAAAACTATTGCATGTTTTAGAAAGAACATGAAACTCCTTACCAGAAATCTTTACAGAGATTTCATTAAGATAAATTGCAAATATATGTTAAAGGTTAGAGCAAGAGCGTAAAAACGAACAAGAAAAGAGCCATCTTGTTGATTTTGGAACCTTTATATAAGTTTGTAGTCTGAATGGATTGTCCTAATACCCTATGAAGCTTTTGTAAAGTTGGGCGAGTGTGGAAGAAAGCTGCTAAGTGCAACGCGGCTCCAAATAAGTCACGAACTTGCCAAGTAGTTAAACACTATCCACTCAAAGAACTTTTGAGGTTTAACTTTTAACTTCAAGCGAAATGGCACTAAATTAACTCGACTCCACTTCCTTGCGATCCGCTGTATCTTCCCATGGCTGTGTTTAATTTCTTCTACCTACTTATAGAAAAGAAGATTTCCCGCAGACTTCACTATTTTTAACTTTCCGATACCTGACACCGCTATCTTATCTTACTCCCCCCTTAATAAGGGGAGCTGCGGGAGGGTCATTTCGTAATTCCCCAATCTTCTGAATAATCCTCTCTAAAACACCCTCTAAATACTTATAGGCATCATCATGTGTAAACCTGAAAAATCTAATTCCAACTGACTCAATAAAAGCTTATCTTTCTTTAATACCCCCCTGGGTCAGGGGGGAGTAAGAGAGAGCAGAAGCGATCGCTTTTGCCTGAGGATGTTGGGTTTTTGGGCAGGGAAAAGTAAGACAAAAGGAGCATTCTGCCCATGTCATGATGAGGCGATTACGTCAAGCACTAATCCAACTTCAACGCATTAACTGGCACTTCATCCCAGGAACTCACCGTTCTCAAACGTGCTACCCAACCCGCTAACTTTTGATCGTCTGTCAAATTCTGCTCGAAAGACTCATGGCAATCCTGCGCTTGCTGTTCATCGCAACAGGCAATACAGGAATAGAGGAGACCCGATGGATCAAGCTGTTCATTCACCCAAATAGTCATAATATTCTCCTCTCAACTCGAAATACTTTGATTGAATCTTGAGTAGATGTACTTATTTTCTCCCGAACAGTCTCTACTGCAACTAACAAAGATACACTTGTTGATAATTTATCAGCATCTATCAACAGAAGTTCATCTTTCGATAGATTAGCCGATAGGGTCTGGGAAGATGGACGTGGCAAGCTGAGTGAGAGAATCGCCCATCACCCGGCAAATTCGCCAGTCCGGTAAGACTGAGGCTCCTAGTGTCTCATAAAATGCGATCGCAGGCTCATTCCAATCCAGTACACTCCATTCCAAACGCCCAAAGTCCCGCTCAACCACTAACCGCGCCAGGTATTGCAGAATGGCTTTACCAATACCCTTGCGCCGAAACTCCGGCAGGACAAATAAATCTTCGAGATAAATTCCTGGTTTGGTTAAAAAAGTGGAGTAGTTCGGGAAAAACAAGGCAAATCCCACGGCTTGCCCAGCGTCCTCTGCCAGTATCGCCTCTGCATAAGGTTTGGCACCAAATAGATGATCCAGGAGCGCCTCCGGATTGCCAGTAACGGCGTGGGAAAGTTTTTCATACTCTGCCAGTGCCTGAATTAAATTAAACAGCACAGGCACATCTATTGGTGTTGCAGGCCGTATCGTGAACTCACCCATAAAAAGTCAAGTCATTAGTCATTAGCCAAACGCCTTATTGTACAGGGTTTTACTAACAACTAATGACCCGTTACGGCATGAGTTCTAAGTCAACCAACCTTTCAGGCGTCGAGCCACTTGAGGACGACGTAGTTTACGCATCGCTTTGCTTTGAATTTGGCGCACGCGTTCGCGGGAAAGATTGAACATCCCGCCGACTTCTTCTAGGGTGTAGGGTTCACTACTGGCTAAACCATAGCGTAGCGAAATGACATCTTTTTCCCGCTCCGTGAGCACATCACTCAAGACTTCCCAAATTTCTTGGCGCATCATGGTTTCGCTCATTTGCTCTTCCGGCAACCGCAGTTCGTTGTCTTCGAGCAAATCCACGAGTTCTGTATCTTCTCCCTTACCCACTCGATGATTCAGAGAGAGCGATCGCCTGCGTAATTGTAGCAATTGGCGCAAATTAGAAGGCGTAATATCTAACGCTTTCGCTAATTCTTCTTCATTCGGGTTCCGTTGCAGCCCTTGCTTGAGTTCGCGCTGAGCTTTTTTGAGTTTATTGAGTTTTTCAACAATATGAATCGGCAAACGGATAGTGCGTGCATCGTTGGCAATTGTGCGGGTAATGGCCTGACGAATCCACCAGTAAGCATAAGTCGAGAATTTGTAGCCTTTCTCTGGGTCGAATTTTTCCGTCGCACGATTCAATCCCAAGGCACCTTCTTGAATCAAATCCAGAAAAGGCACTCCTCGGTTTAAGTACCGCTTAGCAATTGAAACCACTAAGCGTAGGTTAGAACGAATCATTTTGCGCTTGGCTACACGCCCCCGATAGAGGCGGTTTTCCAACTGACGTTCTGTCATATTCAGTTGTTTAGCCAGTTCAGCTTTAGCTGGCCTGCGGCCTAAGTTAGCCTGCAAGCGTTCCTGGAGTTGATCAATTTCTACTAAGAACTGGACATTCTTGGCTAGCTCTACCTCTTCTTCGGGCTTAAGCAAGGGGTAACGAGCCATTTCTTTAAAGAAAGCGCCCACTGTGTCATCCGAACTCGTTTTGCTATAACCCGAAGAACGACGACCTGTTGTTAGTGTGTCTTTGGAGTCAGAGAACTCGACTTCTACAAGAGCTAAATCCGGTTCCTCTATCTCTAAATTGTCATTGTTAAAAAATTCTGGATCTTCTGTAAACTTGAGAGTATCGGCTTGGTTCAACTCAGTAATATTCATAGCGTAAATTGAGGGATGAGCGTAGAAAGGATTTGGAGAAGGTTGGACTAAGGGGTTTAGCCTTAGCTGTAACGAAAAACAGGCTTTCCTCGACGCAAGTTTTAATAAAGAGAGGGTTAGCTTGTGAAGAAGCTCCAAAAAGGCAGAGAAACAGGAGATATAAGCGATTGTGCCACAACCTTCATCCAGTGATGAGCCAGATTTTAGGGAGTGGAAAACTCTGATTTTAAGGCTACCAGAATGTATTTGGCTAGCTCTTTGATTACAAAAAAATAAACAAGATTGGTGTATTGGGTGAAAAACCAAACCATTGCAATCCTAGAGCCAAGGCAAACTCGGCAATTTTCAGAATTCCTGACATTGATAAGAGTTTTTACATTTGACAACAACCTACCAAAAATTGAACACTGAACTTAGATGATGAGTGTGATAAAGCGGGAACTAATCCCAGTGAAATCGTTTCTTTAAATTAACTTTGCTATAGAAACAGAATCTCATACACGCTGAGGCTGTCCTCTCTACCCATAGTGAGAAAAGGCTAACTCCTATGGCTCAACCACTCTGCCCCTTTGCGGCTCTCTCATCTCCCAAGAGGGGCGTCTGATTCGGGCTGACCCGTCGTTTCTCCACAACAGCCAGCTAAAATTGACAAGTGGCAAGGCACGACCTCCGAAAGCCTTGGAGATCTTGTTGGTGAGTAGGGTTGATGATATGTCTAATTCCCCTAGTGGTCTGATTCTGGCTGAGCCTGGGGCGTCTTATCGCTCTGGTGCGCGTGAGAATCGATGGGTTGAAGTGCTGGTGGATTGTCCGGGAGTACAGCAAGACCAACAGCAAGAGCAGAAACTATATACTTATCGGTTGCCATCGGAGTTAGATGTACAACCAGGGGATATTTTGAGTGTGCCATTTGGGTCGCAGCAGATTGGTGCGATCGCCATCCGTCTTTTGGACTCACCACCTCTTGACTTAGCACCCGATAAAATTCGGGAGGTTGAGGAGGTTATTGGTTCGGGCTTTTTCCCGACTTACTACTGGAAACTGTTAGAAGGAGTGGCTCAATATTATTGCACTCCTTTGATCTCAGTCATCCGAGTAGCTCTACCTCCAGGATTACTTGCGCGATCGCAGCGTCGCATTCGCCTCCATCCTGAAAAACTTCCCAACAATGCCGATACCGTTGTCCATCCAGCCGCAGGTCAAATTTTAGCCATTCTTAAAACTCAAGCGGATGGAGACTTTAGCTGGAAATACCTCCAACGCCAAGTGAGAGGAGCTAGTTGGGGGTTAAAGGACTTAATTAAACGCGGTTGGGTAGAAAGTTATCTCGAACACCCTAAGCCAACACGTCCCAAACTTAAACAAGCCGTAACCCTAGTCGGATATACCTTTACCAGTGACTTAACGCAGCGGCAACAGGAAATTCTGGATGTACTCAGGCGTCGCGGCGGTGATTTATGGCTGACCGAATTGCTACAAACGTGCCATACAACCTCTTCAACCCTCAAGAAGCTAGAGGAGAAAGGGTATGTGGTGATTCAAGAAAGGGAAGTTTTACGAACTTCTACAGAACCCGTCGTAGCCGGCGATCGACCGAAAGCCTTAACAGGGCAACAGGCAGAGGCGTTGCAGGTGATTACGGGTCTTGATCACTGTGCCCAAGTGCTGTTGCATGGGGTGACGGGTTCGGGAAAAACGGAAGTTTATTTACAAGCGATCGCACCCATCCTACAGCAAGGCAAATCGGCTCTTGTCCTCGTCCCGGAAATTGGCTTAACGCCCCAACTCACCGACCGTTTCCGCGCCCGTTTCGGCAACAAAGTCAACGTTTATCACAGCGCCCTCTCGGATGGGGAACGCTACGACACTTGGCGACAGATGCTGACTGGGGAACCACAAGTCGTCATTGGTACTCGCAGTGCCATCTTTGCCCCCTTGCCCAAACTGGGTTTAATGGTCTTGGATGAAGAACACGACTCCAGCTTTAAGCAAGACCAACCTGCCCCCACCTACCACGCCCGTACTGTCGCCAAATGGCGTGCTGAACTCGAAAACTGCCCTCTGATTCTAGGTTCCGCCACCCCCTCCCTCGAAACCTGGGTAGAGTTAAACGTTGGAAGGTTGAACGTTGAAGGTTTGAAAAATAGCCTGCAACCTGTAACCCAAACCAACCTACCCTTCGGGAACGCCTTTGGCGAACAACCTTCTAACCTGCAACCTTCAACCGCCTATTACCTCTCCCTCCCAGAACGCATTCAATCCCGACCCATGCCGCCCGTGGAAATTGTAGACATGCGGCAAGAATTACAACAGGGGAATCGCTCCATTTTTAGTCGATCGCTTTACAGGGCATTACAACAGTTACAATCACAGGGTCAACAAGGCATCTTATTTATTCCCCGACGGGGACACAGTACTTTTGTCTCTTGTCGGAGTTGTGGCTATGTGGTAGAATGCCCGAACTGTGATGTTTCACTCTCCTATCACTACACCCACGAGGGAGCGACTCAATTACTTCGATGTCACTATTGCAACCATACGCAACTCCATCCTCCTCATTGCCCTGAATGCACATCCCCTTACCTGAAGTTTTTCGGCAGTGGTACCCAACGCCTTGCCCAAGAATTAACCCAACAATTTCCCCAGCTGCGGATCATCCGGTTTGATAGCGACACCACCCGGACGAAGGGGGCACACCGAACGCTGCTGACCAAATTTGCTCATGGGGAAGCTGACCTTTTAATTGGCACCCAAATGCTGACCAAAGGGTTAGATATCGCTCAGGTAACTCTGGTAGGGGTTGTTTCCGCCGATGGACTGCTGAATTTAGCCGATTATAGAGCCGCCGAACGGACATTTCAAACCCTGACTCAGGTTGCGGGTCGTGCCGGTCGTGGTGATGAGCCGGGTCGGGTGATTATTCAAACTTACTCTCCCCAACATCCCGTGATTCAAGCCGTCAGGGGTCACGACTATGAATCCTTCGCTCAAACAGAATTAGAACAACGCGCAGCCCTGCAATATCCCCCCTATGGGCATCTGATTCTCTTGCGGTTGAGTGGTTTGGATGCAGCCGATGTGGAGAACACGGCTGTTGCGCTAGTCGATCAATTAAGTACGACTGAGTCCGGTTATGAAATATTGGGGCCAGCACCTGCAAGTATTATGCGGGTTGCTCGTCGCTATCGTTGGCAGATTTTGCTGAAGTTTCCGCTCGATGTGCCTGTAGTGTTACCGAACTTGGCACAGTTGCGTGAGCGTTGTCCGAAAGATATCAGCCTAACGATTGATGTCAATCCATTGAATATGATGTGAACCTCCAACCAAGGGCACAGTAGACTGAAAATACTGTATTGAAGGTGGCATCATGAACCAACAATTCAAACACGCTATGCTACCCGTCACCACCCATGACGAGTTAGCACGCCAAAACTTTGTGCAAAGCCTGAAAGCTCACATTCTTAGTCAAATATCTCCGGGCAATAAGGTTATTTATGAAAAAGTAGCCAAGCCACAGTTTGAGCAGGAACATCAGCACCCACCCAACAATCGTCATGAAATTCGCCAAGCGATGCTCAATCAACCCTACTATCGTTGGTGGAGTGCCCTACAGCGGATTCAGCAGGAGATGATGTGGGAGTCGGTCACCTCTAGTGTGGAACACCAGCTTCCCAAGCTGATCGAGCGTGCTCAAAATCAGGGTAGTAAATTCGGTTCTTTAACCCTCGACCCCAATTTTAAAACCCCTGCTTACCAAACGGCTGTAGACATTCACTGTATGCCGGGTGGATATCACAGTGAGTTCGTGGAAGATGATGTGACGGTTGCTGCCGTGTACGATCGCGGAACCTACGTTTATGGCAGGGGTTGGTTAGGTCCGCTCAACGATGACATGGGTCTATCTATCGTCCACAATTACCTGGAAAAGGAGTATCCTGAGTTCCGACCTGGCAAAATTCTCGACATGGGATGTTCTGTAGGTCACAGTACCTTGCCCTACGTCGATGCCTACCCGGATGCAGAAGTTCATGCCATCGATATTGGTGCTCCCATGCTGCGTTATGCCCATGCACGGGCAGAATCTTTAGGGAAGCGGGTACACTTTTCTCAACAGAATGCCGAACGCACTGACTTCCCAGACGAGTCCTTTGACTTGGTTGTCTCCCATATTCTGTTGCATGAAATACCGACGCCAGCGATTCGCAACGTTATGCGTGAGTGTTATCGCCTGCTGGCTCCGGGTGGGATGATGATTCATGGGGAGGCTCCTCTGTATCGCGACATGGATACGTTCACAGCCTTTATGTACGATTGGCAAACGGCTAACAACAACGAACCCTTCTGGAGCGCAATGCGGGATTTGGACTTGATGAAAGTTGCCACAGAGGCAGGCTTTCAGGCAGATCAGGTGATTCACACGTTTGTCCCCAACGGTGCATGGAAAGCCAAATATTCTACGAACAATGCTCAAAGTGCCGGCATAAACAGTCGGGGCACTTGGTTTGTCTTCGCTGCCACTAAATGTCAATAACGGAGAGGCAGATTGCATGGCAAAGAAAGCCAAAGGAAAACGACCGGTTTACTTTGATGACGCTCAGAGCGACAAGTTACTGGCGATGGTGATGGCGCTGGTGGGTGAAGTATCTGTCCTGCATGAACGTCTCGACACCCTCGAACGTATAGCCCAAGCCAAAGGGATTGTATCGCTCGAGGAGATAGAGGCTTACCAGCCGGATGAGCAAGTGGCTCAAGAGCGAGAGCAATGGCGCAGGGAGTATATTGCGCGGGTGTTGCGGGTTATAGAGGAAGAGGTGGATTCCCTTCGGTAAGCGCATCTGCTCACGAATACCAAGTTGCATTCAAACGTATAACTCTCTCTTTCTCTTACCTCAGCGTACTCTGTGCCTCTGTGGTACGTTAAATTCTACGTTAAACAGCAACTCAGTATAATCTCTCAGGAATCAAAAAATGGGTGAAAAAATTGCTGTTCGTAATCCTCGCCATGGAAATGTTGATTATTGGATTTCACCGCCGACATCCACTCAACTAACTGAACAATGTAACCAATTGCGAGATGCACAAGTGGCATGGCAAAAGGGAGGTTTAGCGCCACGAATTGAAGCGTTGCAACAGTGGAAACAAGCAGTTTTATCTCATAAAGATCAACTGCTCAAAGCATTAGTCACCGACACGGGGAGGTTATCCGTCTCCCTACTGGAAATTGACTCCTTCATCTCCAGCATTGATCGCTGGTGCCGATTAGCACCGGAATTGTTGATTGAGGATGAAACAGCAACTGCAATTCCATTTGTCCGGCGGCAAAACCAACTCATTCCTTACCCCTTAGTTGGTGTCATCAGCCCGTGGAATTTTCCGTTGTTGCTTTCCAATATTGATACCATACCCGCCTTGTTAGCAGGCTGTTCTGTTGTGATTAAGCCGAGTGAAATCGCTCCTCGCTTCATTGAACCCCTGGTAGAAACGATTGCCGCCGTTCCCCAATTGCGGGATGTTTTGGTTTATGTCGAAGGGGCGGGCGACACAGGTGCGGCTTTAATTGAATCCGTGGATTTAGTCTGCTTTACGGGAAGTGTGGCGACGGGTCGAAAAGTAGCAGAGGCAGCCGCTAAGCGGTTTATTCCTGCTTTTTTAGAGTTGGGAGGAAAAGACCCTGCGCTCGTCTTAGAATCAGCGGATTTAGAGTTAGCGACATCGGCAATTTTGTGGGGTTCAGTTGCTAACACAGGGCAATCATGCCTCTCGATTGAGCGGATTTATGTGGCACAATCCATTGTTGAGGCGTTTGTCGAGCAACTGGTCGAAAAGGCACAACGTGTTCAATTAGCTTATCCCTCAGTTGAAAGTGGAGAAATTGGCCCGATTATTGCACAAAGACAGGCGGCAATCATTAGCGAACACTTACAGGATGCGGTTGAGAAGGGAGCCGTTGTTTGCTGTGGCGGCGTTGTTGAAGAATTGGATGGGGGTATGTGGTGCCGTCCTACAGTGCTGAGGCAGGTTAACCATTCGATGCAGGTGATGACGGAAGAAACCTTTGGCCCGATTATGCCTGTCATGTCATTTTCCACGATGGAGGAAGCGATCGCACTAGCCAACGATACGCTCTATGGACTGAGTGCGGCGGTGTTTGCGGGTTCGGTAGAAGAAGCACTGGCAGTAGCACGCCATATCGATGCCGGTGGCATCAGTATCAACGATGCAGGATTAACCGCACTGATACACGAAGCCGAGAAAAACTCCTACAAATTTTCCGGCATGGGCGGCTCACGGATGGGCGCTGCGGCACTGAAGCGGTTTCTGCGAAAAAAAGCATTTTTGATTAAAACCGAGGTGGTTTCTGACCCTTGGTGGTTTAAAGCCTGAGCCACTCAGGTGTTGATTGGCCTAACCCAGAGCATCGACCAAAAAAGGCAGAGGACAGAAGGCAGAAGGAATGCCTTGACCTTTGCTGACGACTGAAGGTTTGAATCCCCTTCTTCACAAAACATGAAAGCCTTCTGCCTTCCTCAACCTAGCTATAACATTACAGATGAAATTCCCTTGGCCTAAAGCAAAGCCGCTCCGAACAAAGCTTTGTTAGTCTTAAAGAAGGACATTTCCCCTATTACTCCTCCTATACCCTAATGTCTAGCCACTCTTCCCCTCTGATCCAAACGCTGAACCCGGAGCGCTGGGTTGGGTTGAGTATGGACTTTATCGGGGCAGGATATACAGGTTTATTGGTCAAAAATGGTCGGCTGGTGCGAACCTTAAAACCGGGGCGTCATTTTAGCTTTGCCTTACCCCTGCTTGAACAGTGCGAATTGATTCTAGTCGATAGTAAGGTTCGGAACCTGGAGATTGTCTCTCACGGGGACTTTTTATCTCGTGACCAGTTTTTGATTAATGTTTCCCTGAATGTCATGTACCAGGTGGTGGATGCAAAACGGGTTGCTTTAGAATTATCTGACCCAATCGCAGCTCTCACCAGTGCCATCAAAGATAATCTAGGAGTGGCAATTGGTCAGCTTACGGTGCAACAGTTGACTACTCAAGGACGAGCACAAATCCGCCAATACAGCCTCGACCATTCGGAAGTGTCTTATAGCTTAGGCTTTGCGTTAGAAGATGTGCGGGTGAGTGATGTCAGCTTTCCTCAAACTCGTGGGGTGATTCGTCAAGTCGAAGGGTTGAGCGCAAGACAAGAAGCTGAACACGAAGCGGCGCTTAAAATGCAGATTGCTCAAGCCGGTCGCCCAGAGGTACAACCCCCCCCTGTACAGCAGGTCAACATTGTCTCAGGTCGTGACCCCAATGCCAACGAGCCGGCCCTCGGTACCACCTTGGAAGCGACTACGGTGGCGATTGGAGGACAAGCCCCGATTCCAGCGAATTTGCCCCCCGTTCAAGATAGACCAACGCTGGCTCCGACTGTACTAGCTGAAGATATTGAGGAAGGTGCGATCGCTCGTTTGGTACACCGCTCAACCGGTACGATCAGTATTTTATCAACCCTACCGTTTACGATTGGACGCGAACCGACTAACACCCTAATCCTTGAAGATGTCTTGTGTTCGCGCTATCATGCCCAAATCGTTAAACAGACTGACTCTCAAGGAACCGTCCGATACCAACTCATTGATGTGGGGAGTTCTAATGGCACCTTTGTGGGTGGACAACGCCTTGCCCCCAACCAACCCTTCTGGCTGACACCGGGAAATGTGATGAGGATTGGTACTCAGGAATGGAGGTTTGAAGCTTAGGAACGCAGTTTCTAGCGATTACGCTTCCAAAACGCCACAACTCGCTCCTCCCATTGCTGCAAGTATCCCTGCATCACTTCGGGTTCAAACCAAAACACCTCAGCAGGCATCCCCGGAATAGCCACAGCCAGGAGAGAATGTTCCAAATTCAGTTTATAAGCTTGGTAATATTGATTCACTGCACTATAGTAGGCAGCAATTTGCAGTGGATAATCGTACAAACGCTGTATTGAACCTTTAGGTTTGTCTGAGGTTTTCCACTCACAAATACAAGGAATACCCCTAAAGCTGGCAACACAATCTACTATTCCGGCATAGCCCAATTCATAGTTGAAAACTGTTCCTTCTACGAGTCTGACATTACCGACATCTTGCAAAATCGGCTCGATACTCTGCCAGTAGGGTTGGATAGCATCAGGACAAGGGGTATTCTTTCCCTCTAAGTAGCGCTGAATTTGCTTATGGGTTCCCGTACCGCGACGGGACGCTGCTCCTGAAATTTGATTGGCTTCGGCTACTCCAACTCGCTGCCGCCAATTGAACAGCCTTTCTCTATCCTCTTGTGGTTTAGTAGTGTTAAGAATTGTGGTGACGCTTGGCAGGTATGTACCCTTAGCATCGATGTAATATTGTTTGCCATTTTCCCGCACCTGTTTAGCGGCGTTGCGGGGGAGGAGTTGAGAATTAGAACACATTGAGGTGTGAATTTTCTGGGAATCTATGTAATTTTAAAAAACTAATTATTAAACCATAAACTAATAGCTTGGATCATCTTCTTTTAGAAAGACGCCTTTAGGTATATAAATCGTAAGAATCTAAAGAAAGCAATGAATCAAACTTCTTTGGATATACGCCATTTGGTATAGGCTATGTTTAATCAAGAGAACGAAAATTTCACAAACACAACGGTTTGGCAAAATCTTGACTTTAAGATGGTTAAGCAGAGACTCAATCTGATTACGGATCAGCTTGAGTCGGCTCTAGTTAAGTCTTGTACGCTGGAAAAAACTAACTATATTTATCCTGAAGACCAGGCCAAACTCCTAAAATTCATGGAAGTGAACGATCTAAGCGAGGCGCAAGCGATCGCATTGATCATTAATGCCTTTTTTAAGGATAAACCGTCAACTCTGATTAACCCGCCGAGTCTGCTAAATCAGACACTAGAGCGAATTGCGGCACTGGAACAACAGGTAGCCGAATTAGCAAAAGAACGACCTGAAACCGCCAACACCTACTGCATTGGGAATTCTCATTTACTACCCGATGACAGTTCTTGTGCGCTAAATAATGATCAGCGATGATAGATCCCATAGTAAAGCCCCCCCCTCCAGAGAGAGGGTACTGATGGCACAATCCCAATTTCCAGCCAATGCTTTAAAGGTAAATAGGCTTAGGACTTCAACCTCTGACCCAAGCGCTGCTCTAGTTGCCCTAGTAGTGCATCTACATCCTGACCCACTTGCTCAAAACAAGCAGGCGGTGCGGGTTCCGGTTCAAACTGAATGAGCTTGATTTGGTCATTGCCAATCCCGATAATTAGAACCTCCTGCTCCGGCTTATGAGCATCCACAATTCCTAAGATTTCCTGAATGTGGTTTTCTACTCTTTCATTGAGTTCTGCCAGCGCCTTTTTGGGACAATAGACGAAATGGGGGCTGGGTTTAAGGTCAATACCCAGCGTATCCTCGCTTTTTCCGCGTTCGAGAAACAACCCCCAAGCTAATGCCGCTAGTTCTCGCTGATTCTCTTTAGCGAACCGAGTGAGCTGGTGTTTCCACTGCTCTTCTGCCTTCTCCGGCTCACTTGCACCAAACATGATCATCAGAAGTACTGAAATATAAGTGTTGAATACTTGTTGAACTGTCACTCCCGCCGATTTTTGCCGTTGGTGGCTGATAGCTGGGTGGGAGCCTAGAACTCGTTTCGACGGATGAAGTATGAATTGTTTATCCTTCAGCCTTTATTTTATACCTTTATACCTGACTGCACGCGCCAGAGGCTGGCATAAATCCCTTGTTGCTCCAGTAGTTGTTCATGTCGCCCTTGTTCGACTAATTGACCCTGTTCCATGACGTAGATGCAATCGGCATTACGCACGGTGGAGAGGCGATGGGCGATCGCAATCGTTGTCCGATTTTTTGTAATCTTCTCTAATGAGCGCTGAATCGCGGCCTCCGTCTCATTATCCACCGCTGATGTGGCTTCATCCAAGATGAGAATGGGGGGATTCTTCAAAATGGCACGCGCGATCGCAATCCGCTGCTGTTGCCCTCCCGACAGTTTCTGTCCCCGCTCCCCAACAATCGTGTCATACCCTTGGGGCAGTTGGCTTATAAATTCATGGGCTTCGGCAATCTCTGCCGCTGCCATTACCGAACCGTGAGTGGCATCGAACGTGCCGTAGGCGATATTCTCCCGCACCGTACCATGAAACAAAAACACATCTTGGCTCACTAAGCCAATTGCCCCACGTAAATCCTTGAGCCGTAACTGCCGCAGGTCAATACCATCAAGGGTTATAGTACCGCCTTGTACTTCATATAACCTCAATAATAACTTAACCAAGGTACTTTTACCCGAACCCGTCGAACCCACAATGGCGATGGTTTTACCAGCTCCGATGTAGAGGGACAGATTTTGAATCACAGGGGCACGGTCATGGTAAGCAAAGGTCACCTCTTTCAACACCACCTCACCCCGCACCTGCTCTACCTGCAAGGGCGTGTCCCCAGAATGGATTTCGATGGGAGTATCCAGCAGATTCATCACACGCGTGGTGGACGCCATCGCCCGTTGATACTGATCGAGGGTTTCGCCTAATCGAGTTAACGGCCAAAGCAAGCGCTGGGTGAGGAAGACCAACACACTATAAGTACCCACTTCCAGCCTTCCGGCAACAACATCCATGCCGCCGTAAAGCAGAATCCCTGTAAAGCCCAACAGGATGAGCATCCGAATCAGGGGAATAAATGCCGCAGAAAGAGCGATCGCACGCTTGTTACTGACGCGATAGGCGTCACTTTGGGCTTCCATTCGCCCTAATTCATACTCTTCGGCGGTAAAGCTTTTAATGGTGGTGATGCCTGTCAAATTATTGGCTAATTGCCCATTGATTAGACTCACCTTTTCTCTGACATCCGCGTAACGAGGAGCCAGCCGACGCTGAAAGGCGATCGAACCCCAAAGGATAAAAGGTATCGGCAAAATCGTCATCCAAGCCACATTGGGAGCCAGGATATAGAAAGCTCCACCAATCACCAGAGCTGTTGTGATGACCTGGATAATATCATTGGCTCCTACATCCAAAAAGCGCTCCAATTGATTAATGTCATCACTCAAGATTGACATCAACCGGCCAGTACTTCTGTCCTCAAAATACGCCAGTTCCAGGGATTGCAAATGCCCATAAGCATCTAAGCGCAAGTCATGCTGTATAGCCTGGGCGAGATTACGCCACAGTCGAGCATAGGCATATTCAAAAATGGATTCCAATCCCCAAATGATGAAGCTCAGGAAACTCAGGATGAGGAGTTGCTCAAAGATATCTTTTACCCCCCATTGAGCAATCAGAGAATCCTGTTGCTTCACCACCACATCCACTGCCGCACCAATTAAGGCGGGGGGTGCTAAGTCAAAGATTTTATTCACAATTGAACAGGCGATCGCCTGCCAAATTTGAGTCCGGTAGTTGTGCCCGTAATGAATCAGACGCCATAGGGGAGGAGATGAAGACGAGCGGTTGCTCTTCGATTTAGAGCGATGCGATTGCGCCTGGGTAGCACCTAAAGCAGCTTGCTTCTTTTTGCCATCTGCTTGTTTTTGCAAACGTGACACCTTAATCAAACCTTAAATTCATAAAATTTACTTTATCCGGAGTAATTTAATTTTAAATTAAAAAATCTTATATTGTGTTGGCTTTGGTGGATAGGCTAAATAGCCAAATCCCTGATGCCATCTGGCAAAAACCGTGAAACTCGCGAATTTTTCTAGGGGTAATCACCTATTTGGGGGTATGCGGATACCGTTGAGTTCAGTTAATATGCATAGGAGGGTTCAACAGAACGAACTAATGCAACAACCTCGCCATAAATTGCTAATTTTAGAAGTAGTTCCGAAACAATTTCCCCAAGGGTGGCGTCGGAGAGAGGAAAATACCTCCAATGTTTTTCGGAATCAAACTAGAATTTATCCTCTCATGAACACTCGTTTCAAGTATCTACCAACTGACTAACCCTTCTTACCTTCGACTCTTTCGTTCAACTCGGTGCTGTGGTTTTTGGGTTCAGTCGATTGTCCAAGCATGTTACTACCTTGTGAAAAACTAACTCTTTGTCAAGCATATTTAAGACCTGATTCTGCTTTTTGGCAGTTGTGTGTTGGATTAGATTAAGATTTCCAGCCAATGGTTACAGGCAACGCACAACAAGTACAGGTTTGGAAAAGATGAGTTCTGTCGGTAGTGTATGGCTAATAGTCCAATGGTGTAAGTCCTGACTCTTTCTTCTCAACGATTATTTGCGCTTAATTCACCAAATCCGGTTTTAAACCAGCACTGAAATTCATGGCTGGTAAGAATGTAGCGGCATGTTGTCTAGCAACAGTCAACCCTTACCCTAACAGGAGTATTTAGGATTATGACAGCTCTAACTCAAACGTCTCAAAATTTATGGGGCAAATTATTTGACTACTGCCAGAAAAGTTACCAGTGTCTGGTCTACAATCCTAAATTGTTTCTGATGCGGAAACTGGCTCGGCTTGAGGTCATTCGTAACTGGGTTAGCTCTTTGTATCAGTTCCGCCGTCCATCTTACGAGATGAGCCAGGAAACGCCTTCTATCCTAGATAACATCAATGTAGATACCCTGGTTTCAGGGATAAGAAGCGATAGCTATGCTCCAGGCATTAATCTTCCCCAAGCGGTGATTCAAGAAATACTGGAGTATGCACAATCGGCACCCTGTTATGCAGATAGAAACTCAGCCGCTAGCTTCTACTATTCACACAAAAAACAAGCCGAAACCTCACTGGGTAAAAAAATTCGCTTAGGTAGCTATTTCCATGCTCAGGGATGTGCAGCGGTAAGGAAGCTAGAAAACGATCCAACAATATTAGCGATCGCGGCTAAATATTTAGGAGCGCCTCCTGTACATGTAGCCAGTGAGCTTTGGTGGAGTTTTCCGGTTGGGGGAACACCCATGGAGCAACTCAAAGCAGCTCAGGTATTTCACTACGATCTAGACGATTATCGATTCATCAAATTCTTCTTTTACTTGACGGATGTTGACCTCTATAGTGGCCCTCATGTGTTGATTCGCGGGAGTCACAAAAACAAGAAGTTGTCCCATCAGCTTCTAGGTGTACGCTGCGCCAGTAAACCGGATGAAGATATTGTCGATTGTTATGGCGCTGAGAATTTGGTGACGATCTGCGGCCCAGCGGGTTTAGGATTTGCAGAAGATGCGACTTGTTTTCACAAAGGGACTCTTCCAACCCAGAAAGAACGCTTGCTGCTACAGATTGAATTTGCCATTAATAACTATGGCGATATCAGAGGCGCAGCATCCTAGAGTTGGGCAATGGGGCAATGGGGGATGGAAAACAAATGACTTTTGAGATAGACCTAACCCATTACCCATTACCCATTACCTATTACCTATTTCCCGTTGCGATGATTGTTACTATAAGGAATTCTGGCACCCGCCCATTGCAGCTTTTCTCGTAACGTCTGGTAATAGGAATAGTTCTCTCGCAAAATAATAAATTTTGCGTAACAATCCGCCATGCGAACATCTACGCGTTGTCCAGGCCAAATGGAAGTGCCTAAAACACCATCCGTCCAGAGTTTGGTATTGAGTTCGTAATCCCCTAGAGGCCAAATGCTAACCACAGAACCAGAGGGCAAAACAATAGAACGACTAGAAAGACTCAAGGGGCAAATTGGCGTCACCGTAAGAGCTTCCATACCATCGTGTAAAATTGGCCCATTGGCTGAAAGAGTGTAGCAAGTTGAGCCAGTGGGAGTGGCAACAATCAGTCCGTCACCTTGGTACTGATCGACGACTTCCCCGTCTATTTCCATCTCTAGAACAGAGGTAATCATCCGATCCGCTGAGGTGGGTTTAACGCACATTTCATTCAGTGCTAAAAAGCGATCGCTCATGGGTTCCAGGTTGGTGCGACTTCCCTCAAATACAGTCGCTTGAACCATCATCCGCCGCTGAATGGCGTAGCGATCTTCACTTAATCGATCCCAAATTTTCTCCGTCTCTTTAAATTCCTCAAACGGTTCAGTGAGAAACCCTAAGTGTCCACCCACATTGACGGCTAAAATCGGCACTCCTTCTGAGGCAAGATGTCTCGCGGCAGCGAGGGCTGTGCCGTCGCCGCCCAGTACTACAGCTAAATCGATCTGGCTCATGGCGGAGGCTAAAAACACAGGGTAGGGATTATCCTGTGCACCACTAGGGCCCATCAAAATATGGCACTGGCGTTTTTCCAATTGCCGAGCACATTTTTCTGCCCAACTGCGGCTGTTGGAGTCTTTGGCTTTATACGCAATGATCACCTGCTTTAGCTGCACGTTAACCTCATCTTCTCGCCCGTGTGATGATCGTCATTCTAGACTGCCAACTCAGTTATGAAATAGCGCGTTAAGAATCGGGTGTGAACCCCTATCCCAAATTTTTAGTCTGAGAACTCCTAAGAGGAACATCAGCTTTCGCCATCACTGGCGGTTGCATGGGCAGAAATTCAGCCAACCCCAAATAGCGAATTCCTTCAGGGGTAATTGCAAAACGGCAGGGTAACACTTCAACCCCCTGAAGTACGGCTTCTCGCAACAGTTGACCGTAGACAGGGTCATAACTATCAGCCGGAACACAGGAAAGACAGTCACCCCGATTAATAAAATAGAGCATTACTGCCCTTGATTGGGGCAGAAGTGCCATTAATTCTCGCAGGTGCTTTTGTCCGCGAGTGGTGACTGTATCGGGAAATAATGCCACATGCCCCTGAGATAAGGTGACACTCTTAACTTCTAAATAGATAGGAGGTTCAATGCGATCGCACAATGCGAGTTCTTCGGTGGCTGCCCTCAAGGGGGTGGGAGTAGTTTTGAGTAAAAAATCCACCCGACTTTTCAGTTCTTTGCCATAGGGAACCTCGCAGCAAATTTCGTTGTAGCTGCTGACTAACTCTGGAAATAAGCGTTGTTGCAAAGCTAACTTAATCACTCGATTGGGGAGTGCGGTGTTAACGCCAACCCAAGTTGGTTCGTTGTCCTCAACCTGAATCATTTCCCAGGTATAGGGTAACTTCCGCTTAGGACTATCGCTGCGGGAAACTTTGACTAAACTTCCAGGAGTGGAGACACCCGTCATGGGGCCGGTATTCGGGCAATGAGCGGTTATGACTTCCCCAGAGGTCAGTTGAATATCGGCAAAAAAGCGTTTGTAGCGCTTGAGTAAGACTCCGGTTTCTAGGGGCGGGTAACGATAAATCCAATTTTGCATGAGGATAATTTACCACCGAAGGCGCTGTTGTTGGCAAAGAGCGATCGCGCAAAGCCTATGGTTATTCAGAGCGACGCATTTTTCATTTTTGGTCTGAGTCTTGGTGGGAGGTGTGTTAACGTTGCTTCAAGCCGCCGTATTGTTGATGAGATGATGGGCGTCGCATCAGAAACTAGATTACTGTGAGATCGCATCCTGCTGATGGGTGAACCCGATGAATCAATCCCAATCATCCTCTGAGATTACTAGATTGGAGAACCTTCTTCTGGGTTGTCAACTATTAGGATGCGTATTACAAATTTATCAAGTAAGACAATAATCGTGATACTCTTACATAGGGTGCTAACTTGCTCTGATCTGCAATAAACGACCGACTACAGACGATGAGCAGGGAGTTACAAAACATAGGGCTTCCATTCAGCCACTTTGTGATTTGTCCTGTAAAACAGGCTGAAAATATCTCAAGCTATACGAGTCATTTAAAGGACTCAAATACAGGCACAAAAAAGGTTGAAAGCGCTAGAATTTGCTCCTAAACGGCTGGGGCTAATCGAGAAGTCTGAGCGTGGCAATCGCAAAAGCCTACTACAGTCTCCATAAGGGTTCCATCTACTCGTCTAAATTTGAAGCTAAGACAACAACAGAGGATATAACTTGTAGAGAACCTCCACAATATTCCTCTTCCTAAGTTTTATTGCAATTTGCAATGGCAGTCTAAAGGAACTTTTGCCATGAGTGTAAAATCAGACAAGTCTACACATGGAACTTCTATTAGCCACTTTCACGCTCTAGAAAGCCTGAGAGAAACGGAAAGCCAAATTTTCAGCAAGCTGTTGCTGGAAGAACTGCACAATGCACTATCCTGGCAAAAGCAAACTCTCGCCGAAGCGGCAATGGAAATTCAGAATTTGCTTAAGCAATTGCAGGAAACCCACCCAACTGCAACCGAAGCAGAACAAAAAGCGTTTGTCACAGCTGCTATTCCGCTAAAACGCCGAGAACGGTTTCTGAGTGCTTTGCAAGCTGGATGGAAGGAAGCGATGAGAGAGTTTTTGGATAAGTCCTACCTCCAGGTTGGCATTGCGACTCTTGAGGAATGGAAGCTCGCAGACTGATATCAAGTTGTAGTCAAAGATAGTAGATAGGGGAGACAAGGGGGAGGGAAAATACTACATATGAACGCAATTTGCTAGGATTAGCCCTGCGCGCTTCAAATATTGATAATAATTAGGATAACGGTAAAATGACGATAAATGTTGTCCCTTTGCCGACTTCACTGGTAAAGGTAATCTCACCTCGATGTAAATCCACGCATTGTTTAACAATCGCCAATCCTAATCCGGTTCCCTGAATTGTACCGACATTATTTGCACGATGAAAGGCTTCAAACAAGCGGGATTGATCGGCAGGGGGAATGCCAATTCCTTGGTCTTGAATTTGGAAGATTACTCGGTCATCCTTAGCCGTGAGGTCAAACTGAACCGTACTGCCTTCTGGAGAATACTTCAGGGCATTCGAGAGCAAATTGCCCAGAATCTGCCGTAGCAGTTTCTCATCCCATGCAGCCAAACCAGAGAGAAAATCGAATCTTTTCTGCTCGATTTCATCGGTATCTTGTCCGGCAAGAGTGCCATTGCTGCGATAAGTAAAATGAATCACCTGCTGTTCTTTGGCAGTGGGTTGCACATCTTCTACTAAATGGCGACAAAATTGTATTAAATTCAACGGTGTAGGGTTGAATTGAAGTTTCCCGGCTTCCGCTTCACTCATCAGAAGGATATCATTCAACATCTGAGTCATGCGTTGAACAGCCGATTTAATGCGATGAAGATGAGCTTGTTGTTTCTCTTCTGACAATCGGTTCCGGTAACGCTGCAACAAGTCAGTAGAAGAGGAAATCGCCGTTAGAGGAGTGCGGAACTCATGGGAAGTCATAGCGACAAAGCTGGACTTGAGCATACTTAGTTCCCTCTCGCGTTGGAGTACCTTATAACTTTCTATTTCCGCTTGTTTGCGGCAGGTAACATCCTCGGCAATTCCAGCGATGCGGTAAACTTGACCTTGTGCATCACGGATCGGAAAGCCGCGATCGCGTATCCAACGAATTGACCCATCCGGTCGCACAATCCGATACTCCACATCCGTAGATTCGCCACGAGACTCTTGCTCCACCTTGCCTATCAGGATCTCTCGATCTTCAGGATGAACCGCATCTCTCCAAGAATTAGACTGGTCATACAAACTCTGGCAAGAGCGACCCCATATCTCCTCATACGCACGGCTAACGTATAATCTTTTGCTGAAATCGGGGGTAACCATCCAGAATACTTCATTGATATGTTCGGTCAACTGGCGGAACCGCTGTTCACTCTCCCGCAGTGCCTCAATCGCCAGCTTATGGTCGGTGATGTCCCGCGTCATTCCCAACACAGAGATCAAATTGCCATCCGTCTCCATTTCGGGGACTAAGCGGGTTTGGTAGTACTTTAGTCCTTGGCTGGTGACTAAGCTAAACTCCAGTTGTTCTTCCTGTCCCGTCTCAAAAACCGTGCTTAACGCCTGCTCCCAAATCGATAAATTGGGTTCTGAGATGCCGAGTTCCCGATTGGTTTTACCAATAAACTCATTGGGTGATTTACCTGTAACGCTTTCAATGGCGGGGTTGACATAGAGATGACGTCCTTGTGGGTCAAACCGCTCAATAATATCAGGTGCGTGTTCCACCAAGGCTCGATATTCCTGTTCGCGTTGGTGGAGTGTGGCCTGAGCCAATATGCGTTCAGCAATCTCGCCAAAGAGTTGATTATTAAGCTGTTCTAACTCAGATGTGCGCTCTTTGACTCGATTTTCTAATTCTTCGTTCAGCCTGTGCAAAGATTCTTCGGCTAGCTTGCGCTCCGTGATGTCTGTGGTGTTGCCGTAGTAGTAGAGTACGCCCTCCTCATCAATCGGTCGCCCGATCACTTCAAACCATCGAGATCCTCGGTGAAGAGTGTGAAACCGATAAATAACTCGGTAGGGTTCGCCTTGGGTAATCGCTTGGCAAGCGATTCTGAGCGCCTCTTGCGACTCATGCCCCAAATCAACTCGATCATCCCAAATTTGAGGATTCTCCAAGAATGCCTTTGTGGAAATGCCACTGAGTTCAGCCATCATCTCGCTGACATAGACAAACTCGAAGCTGCTAGGGCAGAACTTCCAGACCAAACTGGGTAGCATATTAAAGATTTGACGAATCTCGGCAGCATTTCGCTGGGCTTGTTCTTCGGCTTGTTTGCGCTCGCTAATATTCAAGGTACTGCCGACTACACGCACAGCCCGCCCACTGGCATTTCTGATAATCTGTCCTCTATCCCAAATATGCAGGTACTGATGGTTTTTGTCGCGAATCCGATATTCAGTGGCAAAATCCCTGCTGTTGGCGAGGGCGTTGGAAATCTCCCGACGGACGCGTCGTCGATCATCGGGATGGATGAACTGAGTCCACCACTCCAGGGTCGGTTGGGCTTCTTCCGGAGGATAACCTAAAACCTCTACCAGACCCTGTGTCCTGTCAACGATGCCATTTTCCACGTTCCAGTCGTAGATAATGCCATCTAAAGCGTTGGCAGCCAGATGCAAGCGATCGTTGGCTTGCCGCAGTTCTAACTCTAGCCGCTTGCGTTCTGTAATGTCGCGCATCAGCCAACGTAAACCCATGAGCTGACCTTCCCAAGTGTGGATAGCCGCCACCCTCACGGCAGCAATCAGTGGTTTTTGATTGGGCGATCGCAGGCTCACCTCCCACTCCTGCACCCCCTCCACCTGACGCAGTTGATTGAGTTGATAACGAAAGGCTCGACGCTCTTCCTCAGCAACGTGACAGGCTAACGGATTGCCGACCAAGAACTGTTGCCCACACTTGAGTAGTGTGGCGGCAGCACGGTTGGCTTCTTGAATCACCCCATTGACATCGGTCACTAGGTAAGCATCAGGCGCAAACTCAAACAGTTGTTGATAGCGCCGGCGTTCTGCGATTAAAGCCTGTTGAGTAACTAATAACTCCTCATGTTGCTGATACAGTTCTTCGTTAGCGACTTGCAGTTCTGCAAAGGCGGTACTAAGTCCTTCAACGGCTGTTACGATAATTTCCTGCTGTTGTGGCGTTAAAGATGATTCATCCGTCAGTTGTTGCAGTTGGGCTAGGCGTTGGCACCAATCCTGTATTTGCTTGGCGAAGTCGTCCAGGTTTAAGCTAGTCATCTGATTGCGTTTTTAACTAGGGCTACCGCTTGCTATTGATCATAGTTAGTCGCTTGGATTGTGATCAGTATCCATTTGCAGCTAAGTAGTGCCTGCATGGGAGCGCAATGCGCCAATAAGCCCCAGGAAAAAAGACTCCAGATTGTTGGATAAAATTCAGAATTGAATATTATGATTCCTGAAGTAATTAATAATTATTTGTGTCGAAAACCCAGAAAACCGCTCGTTCCCTATCCGGAATTGCCGGCATCGTGGCGGTTGCCACACTGATTAGTAAAGTTTTTGGATTGGTGCGTCAGCAGGCGATCGCGGCGGCTTTTGGGGTCGGGCCAGCGGTTGATGCTTATAGCTACGCCTACGTGATTCCGGGCTTTTTGTTGATTTTACTGGGTGGGATCAATGGCCCATTTCACAGCGCGATCATCAGTGTCCTGGCTAAACGCGATCGCTCGGAAGCCGCTCCCATCGTAGAAACGATCACAACCTTTGTGGGAGCGATTTTACTGCTCGTCGTCCTGGTTCTGGTTCTATTTTCCGGCGTCTTCATCGACTTGATCGGGCCAGGGTTAACACCCCAAGTGCGTGCGATCGCCATTCAACAACTGCAAATTATGGCTCCGATGGCTGTCCTTGCCGGACTCATCGGGATTGGCTTCGGCACCCTCAACGCGGCTGACATGTACTGGCTCCCTTCAGTCAGTCCTTTATTTTCCAGTATCACCGTGATTGGGGGAATCGGGATTTTAGCTCTGCAACTAGGCAGTCAAATTACCGCCCCCAAATACGTCATGCTAGGCGGCATGGTTTTGGCATGGGGGACACTCAGTGGAGCCATCTTACAGTGGTTAGTCCAAGTGGTGGCTCAGTGGCGGGCGGGTTTAGGGACGTTACGCCTGCGGTTTAATTGGAAGCAACCCGGAGTGACTGACGTTCTCAAAATCATGGGGCCAGCCACCCTTTCCTCCGGGATGTTGCAGATTAACCTTTACACCGATTTGTTTTTCGCCTCTACCATCCCCGGCGCAGCGGCGGCTATCAGCTATGCAGGCTTATTAGTGCAAACGCCACTGGGAATTATTTCCAATATGATTTTAGTGCCGTTGATGCCAACATTTTCCCGACTTGCCGCTCCCGAAAATTGGCCTGAACTCAAGCAGCGCATTCGTCAGGGATTACTCCTTACCGCCATTACCATGTTGCCTTTGGGTGCCTTGATGATGACGTTGGCGGTTCCCATCGTACAAGTGGTTTATCAACGTGGAGCCTTCCAAAGCCAAGCTTCAGAACTCGTTGCTTCCTTGCTGGTAGCCTACGGGGTTGGGATGTTTGTCTACTTGGCACGCGATGTCTTAGTGCGAGTGTTTTATGCTTTGGGTGATGGTGACACACCTTTTCGCATCAGTATCGTCAATATCTTGCTCAATGCCGTGCTAGATTACGTTCTCGTGAAACGTTTCGGTGCTCCGGGTTTGATTTTGGCAACGGTGACAGTGAATTTTACTTCGACAATCGCGCTACTTTGGCTATTGAATCGCAAACTCCGAGGGTTACCGTTGCGAGAATGGAGCTTACCGCTCCTAAGTTTAATCGCTGGCAGTGTTTTGGCGGGGTTGGCTAGCTGGGGAGTCAATTGGGGTATTCAGCAAGTTTGGAGTGCTGAAGGATTGCTGGTTGGACTGGTGCAATTAAGTCTATCTGGTAGCGTGGGCTTAGGCATCTTTGCTCTGATTGCCACACGGCTCAACTTACCAGAAGTGGATATGTTTGCCTCTCGTATCCGCCGCAAGTTAGGGAGGTGATAAGCTCAGGACTTACGCAACTGGCTACGCTATCCGCTACATGTAGGGGCACGGCAATGCCGCGCCCCTAGAAGATGGTGTATTAACCCAGAAAATGCGTAAGTCCTGAAGCTGTGATGTATTTCTTTTAGCTGTTAAGGTCGCAGGGGAGCGGAGCCGGAACTCATACGAAGACGGGGGAGCGGAATTGACGCCTGTCCCATTCGTGATTCAAATCACATCTAAGGGTTGATCGGGTGCGCCCTAGCTTGTCCTGGAAATCACCTGTTTAGGTTTTAAATATCACCTAGTTTTATGACCTATTTCAAAGCATGTCTAGGGCTAAAAATTGTAGATTTAAACAGTCAAGCAATCCCGGTTAACGCCATGGCAGCTTTTGATTCCAGCAATTTTTATAACTCACAAATCTCTCCTGAAACCTTAGACAAAAAAAATTTCGGCACAAAAAAATACTTATTAAATCAACCCGATTTTAGAATATTTCCGAATTGGTCTTCCGAGAGTCGAACAGGGGATAAAAGTTGGTTGGATGACGAACACCTAGCCGATGAGCTCGCGCAACTGTTCATTAGAGATGAAATATTGGATGACGAGCAGTTAGCTGATGAACTAGCGAGTGTAGCGCAGTATTTGCTGGAAGCTCAAACGGTTTTAGTGGCTTGTCCCAAGAATATGCCCTCCTGGGAGAATGCTTGGTGGGGGGAAAATGTACTTAAAGAGTTAGGCTAATTTTCTCTAAGCGGCTTGTTAAAAAGTTTTGAACCAAACACGATAAAAGACAACTAAAAAATAGAGGCTAAAGCCTCTGTGAGTTGTAGGTTGTAACAAACAATGAAAGTTATTGTTGTTGAGGGTTGCTTCTTGCCTTTTACCTTTTGACTTTCCCGGCCGATGTCAGTCTAGGCGATTAGTGTCGTTTGCCTAACCCCTCATCCATTGGAGGTTAAAGGTTACGCTGATACTCTTCGAGTAAATCCATCAAATTAACCTGGCAACTGGTAGGGAGTAGGTCAAGTAACGAAACTTGTCGCTTACCACCACCCAACTGAACATGAATATCTTCTAGAATGCGGACGACTTCCCTTTCTTCTAGTGTGTTATTGGTTAGCAGGGGATAGACTCGTTCTGCCACAGTGGTATGCAGATGGGCATCCCTCAAGTAAAGGTGCCATTTGGCAATGTCGATGTAAATGTTTTCCCCAATCTCAGCCGCGAGGGCTTCGATGGATTCTGTGGTGTTGGTTCGACGCATAGGAATTAACCAATTTTACGGGTGTCGATGCCTGTGTGATCCATATTAATGGGGCATTTGGCGAGGTTGGTTGAACTTTAGGAAGATTTTGTGGGGCTATCCTTGGACGGTACGAGGGAATAATTGGCGATCGCAAAGATATAAATTGCATGTGCTAGCAAAATCAATGCCCAGGTTCCAGTCACCCAGGCCGCCCAACTCCAGTTGGTATGATATAGGGTTCTAAAAAACCAAATCCCAGAGTTAAAAGCCGCAAAAAGAGCCACATGTACGGCAAAGTTCATCCGGTCATCTAAGCGGCGATAGTCTGGGTCATTGCGATCGGGTTTGCGAGGCCAACGAGGAGGCATAGTATAGCTGTCAGTGGTCAGGGTTCAGTGGTCATTTCTAGCCACTAGCTTAATTCTAAGCCTCTAATTGACAACATCCTCCTCAAGGAGGTAATCCCCTGACTTGCCGCCTGTCTTGCTCAATAGGCGAATCGATTCAATCTGGATAGACTTTTCCAGGGCTTTGGCCATGTCATAGAGAGTGAGGGCTGCAACAGAAACGGCTGTCAGCGCTTCCATTTCCACACCGGTTTCGGCTTTGGTGGTGACAGACGCCTGAATCTGATATCCGGGTAACTGAGGATCGGGAGTGAGTTGCACTTCTACTTTGTGCAGGGGCAAGGGATGGCACAGGGGAATCAACTGGGAGGTTTGTTTAGCCGCCATAATACCCGCCAGTCTTGCTGTTCCCAATACATCTCCTTTGGGAGCATTACCCGCTTCAATCGCCTCAAACGTAGCGGTTTGCATCCTAACTTGGGCGGCGGCGATCGCCTGACGTCGGGTAGCTACCTTGCTGGAAACATCCACCATCTGGGCTTGACCCTGAGGATCTAAATGAGTCAGGGGTTGAGTTGAAAAATTTTCTTGCTGCATTTGAGTTAGGTGTGTTATTGTTATTAATCGGTGGGTGACTTAAACAAGTGACTCCATCAGGGGCTTGTAGCTCAGTGGACTAGAGCACGTGGCTACGGACCACGGTGTCGGGGGTTCGAATCCCTCCTAGCCCGTCCCAGAAGGCAGAAGATCCAGAATCTTCTGCCTTTTTTTGTTGTCAATTGACTCATTATCTGTCGCTTGGGAGACTTGTCTCAAGGGGAAACGCCAGCGTCAGCAGTTGGCTGAAAGTAATTTTGACAAAACTGGCAACCATAAATAGGGGGTGGGGGTTTACCTCCCCTCAGGTTGAGCTAGCTATCATAGATCCTATCAGGGAGCTTTTCTTGAACCTGTCGCTTTCCGAGTGCAGTTGGATACAAGATTTATGCCTTTGGTTCTGGAGTACGCTGTTGCGAGTGTCAGCGTCTCAGGAAACAAGAATCTGTTAGGTTGTCCAAAGATTATAGAGGAACTGATAAATGAGCCTTGGTAGTGACGAAAAAGGCGTCATTTTAATTGTTGACGACAACCCAGATACTTTGGATTTGCTATTCTTTGTTTTGAGTGATTCTGATTTTACCGTCTTATTAGCGAATAATGGCAAAATTGCTCTCCAGACCGTCGAAGAGGCTCATCCCGATCTGATTCTTTTAGATGTGATGATGCCGGGAATTGATGGGTTTGAAATCTGCCGCCGTCTGAAAGCGAATGAGTCAAGCCAAGACATTCCAGTCATTTTTATGACAGCGCTTTCCGATACAGAAGATAAGGTCAAAGGTTTTGGTGTCGGGGCAGTAGACTATATCACTAAGCCAATTCAGGAAGAAGTCCTGAAAGCGCGGATTACGACTCACTTAACGATCCGGAACCTAAATCGTAGCCTGGTTGAGCAGAATAAAAGACTGCAAGCGGAGATTAGGGAACGTCAGAAAAAAGAAGAGGAACTGCGACTCTCGAACCAAGCGATCGCCGCGAGTAGTGATGGTATTGTCATCGCTGATGCCAGAAAACCTGACATGCCCATCACCTATGTCAATCCGGCATTTGAACGACTAACCGGCTACCAAGCTGAAGAGGTGATAGGACGAAACTGTCGTTTTCTGCAAGGCAATGACACCGATCAACCGGCCCTCAATGAACTCCGCGAGGCAATCCGAGAAGGGAGGGGCTGCAAGGTTATATTATCCAATTATCGCAAAGATAAGACCCTTTTCTGGAATGAATTAAGTGTTTCACCGATCTATGATACAGAGGGCAACCTCACTCATTTTGTAGGGATTCAATCGGATATTACTGAGCGCAAGGTAGCGCAAGAAGCACTGCACTACCAACAGGAACAAACAGAGAATTTGTTGCTCAATATTTTGCCTAAGCCAATTGCCGAACGGTTGAAACTGGAGCCAATCACGATCGCTGATAGTTTTGAAGAAGTTAGTGTTCTATTTGCTGACCTTGTTGGCTTTACTGAGTTCTCAAATCGGCGCTCGGCAAAAGAATTGGTTGAGGTTTTGAATGTGATTTTCTCAGGGTTCGATCAACTCGCCGACAAACATGGTTTAGAGAAAATTAAAACCATTGGTGATGCCTATATGGTAGTCGCAGGTCTCCCCATGCCCCGACCGGATCATACCAGTGCGATCGCCCATATGGCTCTCGATATGCAACAATCACTGATTCAGGTCAATGCTAAAACGGGTGAATCCTTTAGTATGCGAATTGGCATCAATTCGGGTTCAGTTGTCGCGGGCGTGATTGGACTCAAAAAATTCAGTTACGATTTGTGGGGTGATACCGTCAATACTGCGAGTCGGATGGAATCTCTCGGCATTCCTGGTACCATCCAAGTTACGGCACAAACCTATGAACGATTACGAGACCAATTTATTTTTGAAGAGCGAGGTATCATCCCAGTCAAAGGCAAAGGCGAGATGACCACGTATTTGCTTAAAGGCAGAAAAAGTCAGCTATAAAAAGAAAAAATATAAAATAATGTGTCAACTAAAAACATCTATATCAAGGTATATTTTTTTAGGGGTTGCAATTATTATTCTTCTGCTATCGCCATCTTATCTCATGAATAGTTACCATGAATAATTTTTGCCCTATAAAGCGATTTGATCACATAGAATTCTATGTGGGAAACGCTAGACAGGCAGCGCTGTTTTATTCCCAGTTTTTGGGTTTCACCATTACGGCATACCGAGGGTTAGAAACAGGTAGCCGGGAAGTCGCTTCTTATGTAGTAGAACAAGGAGATATTCGATTTGTTTTAAGCACGGGATTGAGTCCCGAACACCCAATTTGCCAAAGTGCGCTGAAGCACGGCGATGGAGTTGCCATTATCGCATTGGAAGTGCCAAATGCAGTCAGTGCTTATAAGGAAACGACGGCTAGGGGGGCAGTCAGTGCGATCGCGCCTACAGAAGAAGAGGACGGATACGGACTATTTTGCTACGCTGCGATTCAAGGTTTTGGAGATACATTAATCAAATTTGTCGAACGAAGCGATTACCAAGGGATATTTGCTCCTGGTTTTGTACCTAGATATAGTAATAAGCCATCCAGCGCTAGTCTATCTTCAGGGATACGCTATAACAACGGAGTCGGACTGCTCAACATTGACCATGTTGTTGGCAATGTCGAGTTGGGAGAAATGGAGCGATGGGTGCAATTTTTTGCGGACACGATGGATTTCCGCCTCTTGAAACATTTTGATGACCAGACCATTTCTACTGAGTACTCGGCTTTGATATCCATCGTCATGCAAGATGAGACTGGCAAGATCAAAATACCCATTAACGAACCAGCCAAAAGCAAACGGAAATCGCAAATTGAAGAGTACCTAGAATATAACCACGGCCCAGGAGTGCAGCACATTGCTTGCCGAACAAATAACATTATCGAAACCGTTTCTCAGATGCAGGCAGCGGGAATCGAATTTCTTCGCATACCGAGAAATTATTACGACGACTTGGAAGCACGGCTAGGAAAAATTGATGAGCCAATTAATAAGTTAGCGGAACTGGGAATCTTGGTGGATCGGGATGAAGACGGATATTTACTGCAAATTTTTACCCAACCCGTGCAAGACCGCCCGACTCTGTTTTTTGAGATAATTGAACGGCATGGGGCGGAAGGCTTTGGTGAGGGAAACTTCAAATCTTTGTTTGAAGCGATTGAACGGGAACAAGCCATGCGGGGAAATTTTTGAAATTTTGAGTGACTGCATTACCTCAAACGACTCAGTCGCCTCTCAACAAGGAGCCAGATAAGCAGTTATTCTAATTGAAACCTTCGTTAGCGATCGCCCCTCCATAGGAGTGCCGCAGTTGTTCACGTCCTTCACTCCCAAGGTTTCATGAACGCATCAACAATTACGCCTACATCTACCTGGAGTCCTTTACGTCAGCCTGTGTTTCGTGCCCTTTGGATGGCATCTGCGGTGTCCAGCATTGGCACTTGGATGCATGATGTGGGGGCTGCATGGCTGATGACTTCTCTCTCGCCTTCACCCTTTTTAGTGGCACTGATGCAGGCGGCATCAAGTTTGCCGTTTTTTCTACTCGCATTACCCGCTGGTGCGATCGCAGATGTGGTGGATCGGCGCAAGATGCTGTTATTCACCCAAGGTTGGATGCTGGTTGTAGCCGCATTGCTTGGAGTATTAACAGTTACAGGTATCACTACTCCTTGGATACTGCTAGTACTCACGTTTGCCCTCAGTGTCGGGAGTGCGATGAACATGCCCGTCTGGCAAGCGATTGTCCCGGAATTGGTGGCGAAAGAGGAACTTTCCTCCGCCGTCACCTTAAGTGGGATTGTGATTAATTTATCACGTTCCATTGGCCCGGCTGTAGCGGGGATAGTGATTGCGGCGACAAGCACGGGTGTTGTTTTTCTGTTAAATGCGGCTTCATTTGTGGCGGTAATGCTGGTGCTTTATCGTTGGCAAAGAACCACCCAAACCAGTGCCTTACCCGCCGAACGGTTTGTGGGAGCGATCCAAGCAGGGATTCGTTATGCACGCTTCGCTCCCCTGCTTCAGACGGTGTACATTCGTACAGCCGCTTACATTATGTTTGCAAGTGCATTGTTTGCCCTATTACCCCTTTTAGGACGCCGAGAATTAGGTCTGGATGCATTAGGATATGGTATAATACTAGGCTTTTGGGGAATCGGTGGGTTAACGGGAGCGTTTATTATCCCCAAAGTGCGGCAAAAAACGTCCATTGACCATTTGGTTGCCGGGGCATCAGTGTTGATGGGTGCGATGATGCTCGTGTTAGCCTCTGTCCGCAATGTCTACCTGATATGTGGGGTAATGTTCGTGGTGGGGATTGCGTCCCTATCTGTGATGGTGAGTTTGAGTGTGTCGGCTCAAACGGCTGTTCCGACTTGGGTACGTGCCAGAGCGATCGCAACTCAGATGTTGGTGTTCCAGGGATGTATGGCAGTGGGGAGTTTATTGTGGGGTGCGATCGCGCAACGGACTGGAATCTCCACTGCCCTCACTGCCGCTGCCGTAGGATTGATGGTGTGTGTGGCACTGACGACTCGCTATCGTCTGCGGTGTGTAGAGAAATTCGACTTATCAGCCTCGCTACACTGGAATCAGCCGGTTCAGGTTTTTGAGCCTTGCCCCAATGACGGGCCGGTCATGGTTACACTGGAGTATCGCATTGATGCCGCTAATGCTGAGGAGTTTACCAAGGCGATGCAGGCACTGAGTTTAATTCGTCGTCGAGATGGGGCGATTCAATGGGGATTGTACCAAGATTTATCTGACCCTGGTCGGTTTGTGGAAACGATGGTTGTGGAATCTTGGGCGGAACACAAACGGCAATTTGAGCGGGTGACGAATGCAGATCGGGTAATTGAAGATCGTGCGCGTGCGTTTCATGTGGGGGATACGCCGCCGAAGGTTTCGCAGATGATTTATGCGGATTATGTGGAGGGAAGGGGGATGCGGCAACCTTGTTGAAGTTGAGCGTTGCGAAACCGAACATTTAGTAAAGATCCATAATTGTTCTTAGCTGATAAACAAGGCTGCCGATGATTAACGTGATCGTCAAACCTAATACCATTGAGTTGCCAGCAGGAGCAGTGGTAAGAGTCCCTGGAACCTGGCAGGACTATCAAACTTTGCTTGAACATTTAGGCGATCGCACTTCCCCCCGTGTAAAGTACTGCAATGGAGAACTGCTGCTGATGGTTCCTTTGCCCGAACATGGCAAGCAACTGGATATTATCGTGGACATGGTAAAAGTGTTGCTACGTCATAGAGGACTGAGGTTCGACTCTTACCATGAAACCACGATGGATTTGCCAGAGCATAGTGGTGTCATTCCTGACCATTTTTTCTATATTGGTGAGCTACCTGTGGTGGGAAAACGTCGGATTGACTGGAGTACCGATGCTCCACCGGACTTGGCGATTGAGTGTGATGTAACCTCATTCACCAGCGTTAATGATTATTTGCCTTATCGAGTTAGGGAACTTTGGATCGTTCGCCGACAAAGGATTGAAATCTACCAGTTCCAGGATGAGCGCTACATTCTCGTTGAGCAGAGTCAGTTTTTCGGTGGATTTGACCTGAATGACATCTTTTCTGAGTGCATCGCTGATGCATATCAATTTGGATCGGGCGCGATTGATAAATTGAGCGATCGCTTTCCTCGTCAACTTTGAAATGCCATAGTCGCGAAGCGAACCGCCTTCGGCATCGCACCATTTGTCGTAGGGAAGCAATGCTCCTACTCCAGCCGCTAAGCTAAAACACAGAATAGAATACGGTTGGTTTAAGCTCATGTTGTGGGGATATAGTCTAAAGAAAGGTAGCGATCGCCGCTAACCCTAGGCGCGAGGCACACTATGACTACTGCTGCTCAAACCCTGAGCTTAGAGGAGTTCCTCAAACTCCCAGAAACCCAACCAGCATCAGAATTTATTAATGGGGAAATCATTCAGAAGCCAATGCCTCAAGGTAAGCACAGTTTAATTCAGTTTGAATTGTGCGAGGCAATCAATAAAGTTGCTAAACCCCAAAAAATTGCTTTAGCATTCCCAGAACTACGCTGCACTTTTGGGGGTGATTCAACGGTTCCCGATATTGCCGTATTTCGGTGGAAAAGAATCCCTATAGAGCCATCGGGTCAAATTGCGAACCGCTTTGAAACACATCCTGATTGGGCGATAGAAATTCTTTCCCCAGACCAAAGACAAACCAAAGTCCTCGGCAAGCTGCTTCATTGTTCGCGTCACGGCACTGAGCTAGGATGGTTAATCGATCCAGAAGAAGTAAGCATCCTGGTCATCTTTCCCGGTCAGCGAGTGGAATTGTTAACAGGAGCTACACCTTTGCCAATTCTAAATGGAGTTGAGTTAGAACTTACTGTGGAGCAGGTTTTTGGCTGGTTGACGCTGGGTTGAAGTGCGATCTGCCCAAAGCAGCAGCACTGGACTACGTCCCGCTTCGCTAACGCTATCCTCGTTAACGTTGAAGTGTGAATGCTGCATTTGGCGTTGATGTTGGACGGGAGGAGATGTTGGGTAACAAGAGCGTCATCCTAACCTACGGCGATGGACGATCGCACTCAGTAAATTGTTAGGCTAGTTTAGGTAGCTGACTTATGTGATCGCAAACTTCTCTCCATGAGCAATGATGAATCCTCACGGCTTACTAAGGTTCGGATTGAAACGCCCAGCCAAGAAGATCGTTATCAACTAAACAAAGAAACGGTGTTGGCAATTCCTTTAGGTAAGCAACTCTACCGTTTGGAAAATGTTCCGTTCTATCCTTTTGACTTGAGTTTACATGACATTGTCCGTTGTCACGAATCAGACGATGATATGCCTGTTGTCACTGAGTTAATTCAAGCCAGCGGATGTAAAACATTGCGGGTTATCTTTTGCGAGGAAACATCTGAAGAAAACTGTGTTGACATTATTTGGGAACTTCGTCGCAAAGGAATTGATAACGAGAAATTCTATTTCAAGTGTTATGGTTTTGTAGTTGAGCCTAACCAGGATTATGAGGCAGTTCGCAATTACCTACAGATAAAAGAAGAAGAAGGGTACTTGTGGATCTACGAAAGTGACGAATAGTTACTGTGAACTAAGTAATGCTAGGTCACTGTGGATTAAACAATATTCCGCCCTACTCTTCCTCGTCGTCAACTTCATTTTCATCGTCGAGCTCTTCGCCAGTCTTAGCTTGCAACTCGCCATAGAGACGTTCAAGCCTCGCCCTTCTGGTGCTTAGCTGCTTGAGTCGGTTGTTATGAAACTCTATTTGCGAACTGTGATATGCCGTTAACTCATCATTTTCATCAAGCAGTTCGCGGATAATTCCCCCAGCAGTAGTTCCTCTGTGAGTATCGCTGAATCGATCCGTATCTCTCCCCTGGCTAACCTCTGCACTAACTGAGATCTGGACATCCCTAGAGCTTTGGCTTTCTGACGGAATAGTTCCCAGTCCCTCGGCTCGACGCGCAAGGTCACTGTCTTCGTGTTCCTGTCTGATTTTGGTCTGCCGCGCTTGTTCGTCATTCCCCTTCCTCGTCTTCAACCTCATCTTCATCGTCGAGGTCTTCGCCAGTCTTTACCCTTAACTCTTCAAACAGTTCTTCAAGCTGGCGCTGCCTTCTTTCCAGCCTTTCTACTTCAGACTTGTAATGAGCCAACTGAATGCCGTTCTCCTCAATCAGTTGGCGAAGGATTCCCCCAGAAATCGTTCTTCTGCTAGTTCTGAAAGGTTCCCCTGAATCTCCCCTCTGGCGAATCGCTCCACCAGTTCTGATCTCGTCATTCCCAGTTGCTGCGCTTGAGATTGCAGAAGCGTCCACCCCAACGGAGTGATCATCAGCGATACGTTTTTCGCGTTTTCCCTGGCTGACTTCGGTCTGCCGCGCTTGCTCGTCATTCTTTTTTGGCTCTGCCATAAACTATCCCTAAATTATCTCATATATGTAAATGTGATATTGACTTTTGATTATTGCATACATAAAATACAAATAGCTGATTTTCACATATGTCAGTCAATAAAGTTCCTTACAGGCGATCGCTAATCAGAGCGCAGCGATCGCTCTTTTTGAAGACACTACCCAGATTTTGACAATGAAACACTCCGACTGGCTTCGCCTTCAAACAGAGGGCGACAGAATCTGTGCAACCATGCGCCAACAGGGATACAAATGCCAAAAACAGACTCGACGCCTATCCTGGAAGCTTTGCAAAGAGGATCAGGACGATTACATTCTCACATTCGCACCAGCACCCGTCAGCGATTGGACTTTAATCCCCAACAATACCAACCCAGAACGGCAACAGCTTTGGCAACTGATTGAGCGCACCTTAACCAACATCAGGGGAGAACTTATGAAAACGCCCCAAGAACGTAGTTTACAAATTGAAGACTACTCCCGTCCTTGGGCAATTATCCGACTTCTACCCAATGCCCGACGGTATACAGTTGCGCGGTTTGCCAATCGTCAAGATGCAGAAGATCATCGACGATTTCTCAACCGCTTCATCCCGGCGGCTAAATTTGAAATCCTCTTTGATGTTCCCAACGAACAACTGCAACAAGCAACTTACCAACAAGAAGATTAAGCTTCTTGCCCAAATGCTATACCCCTCCCCAACCCTCCCCTTACTAAGGGGAGGGAGCAAGAATCAAAGCCTCTCTGGGCTAAAAAAAATTATCCGCTTCCCTCTCCTACAAGGAGAGGGTTAGGGAGAGGTGGAGAGAGGTTTGGAGAGAGGTCAGACTGTATCTCATTGCATCGAGAAGGGCTATATTAAACACCAAATAAAACACCCATGACCCGATTATTTCGCCGCATCAACCCCGCCCAAAAATTCCGCATCACCAAACATCAAATTGCCAAATTATTGAGGATTCCCGAATCACTCATTGTAAAAATCCAATCCTGGCTCTATGTCGTGTTTGTCCACCGCCTCGACAAAGGAGGACAATTTATCAGTTACCGCCAGATTGAACACTGGAAAAATGCCGTTGCCTGCCAACTCCAAAAATGCTTGACTCAAGAACAGTTACAACAGGTATGGAATGCCGTTGAATTTGACCACACTAAACATCAACAACAATACGCCGATTCTTTCCTCCCATTCCTGACAAGAATTAGGGCAAAATGTCAAGAAGCTATTTCTACAAAATCACAAATAGATGCAATACCCATTGAGCAAACAAAAAAACGCGATCGCCTAAGACACCAGCAAAACTGAACACCAATGGCGTAGCTGTATTCAGGAACGTCTATACTTCAAGTGTTAAGATAACAATCATCTAAATTGCAGATTTCAAGAGTAGAGAGTTCTTGTAGGATGGGCATCCTGCCTGTCCGAGTCATGCAAGTTACAGGTACAACAGCTTATCGTTTTAACTTTTCGCTGGAGTAGCTCCAAGATGCTACAAGTAGGACAGGTACTGCGCGATCGCTATCAACTCAAAGAGCAATTAGGACAGAATGCCGGTCGTCAGACTTGGTTAGCAGACGATTTAGCGCAACAACCACCTGAGCCAGTCATTGTCAAGCTCCTGGCCTTTGGTGACCAAGTTCAGTGGGATAACCTCAAACTGTTTGAGCGAGAAGCCCATATTTTAAAACAACTTAACCATCCCAAAATTCCCAAGTACCGCGATTATTTTTCGATCGATGACCGCATCCTTTGGTTTGGTTTAGTCCAAAATTATATTCCCGGTTCTTCCCTCAAAGAATTGCTGATTCAGGGGCGAAGATTTTCGGAACAAGAGGTGCGAAACATTGCTACAGATGTATTGCAAATTTTGATGTATCTGCACCAACTTAGTCCCACTGTCCTCCACCGCGACATCAAACCCAGCAACTTAATTTTGGGAGAGGATGAGACGATTTATTTAGTGGATTTTGGTGCCGTGCAAGACCGAGCCGCCGTTGAGGGGGCGACGTTTACCGTCGTTGGCACTTATGGCTATGCTCCAATGGAACAGTTCGGAGGTCGATCTGTTCCTGCCTCTGATCTTTATGCCTTGGGAGCAACTTTAATTCATCTACTCACAGGAACTCCACCTGCTGATCTCCCACAGCGAAATATGCGAATTCAGTTTAGCGATAAAGTCAGTCTAAGGCTTGATTTTGTGCGCTGGATTGGAGGACTAACAGAACCCGATGTTGAGCAACGATTTACTACAGCTCACCAAGCCTTAGAAGCTCTCAACAGTCGCCGTATTCCTAATTCTTTTCTCCCCGTCCACCAACCCTATGGGAGCCGAATTCTATGCCAAAAATCTCCGAATCAGCTCGATATAAAAATTCCAGGGCGAGGAATCAAAGCATCAGACACATTCTTACTCTTTTGGGTACTCGTGTGGTACGGTGGAACTTTCCCAATAGGATTGTTGGGTTTCAATGTAATTATATTGCTATTTTGGATAGCTGGTTTATTGCCACTGGGTATGGTGCTATTGCCAGCTTTCGGGGAAATTGACATCCGTTTCTACCGTGATTCCTTTGTCATGAAGTGGAAATTATTGGGTCTATGCTATCGACAAATCCAGGGAAAAACGTCAGCAATCCACCGTGTTCGCAAAAGTGATGAATCGATAACCATTAATGGTAATCCCCTGGCTACAGTTGTTCTTCAAGCAGGTGTGCAAGAATACAAATTTGGTGCCATTGCTCCACCTCTGGCTGAACTAGAACGTGAGTGGCTGGTTCAAGAAATTAAAGATTGGTTAGGACTCAGATAGGCACAGTTGAGAAGCGCATTGAGCATTAGAGCATCAGGAACCTGCGATCGCTCCAGTCGCCAGCGTAACAGCCTTCTGTAAAGTACCAAGCACCCGATTTAGGGTTTTTTCTAATACTGTAATCGTATTGTGCGATTCGCTTGGCAGAAGGCTTGCCAATCAGCTGCTCAAGTGATTGCTCTCCGGTAGCAGATAACGAAGCGAGGGTTATCTACAGTGAAAGTACCCTTCGAGGGTACTGTCAAAGCTAAGAAGCCTAGGGCAATCTTGAGTTGTAAATGTTTTGTTGAAGAAACCTGAATTTGAAGAGATAGATAGGACGTAAGCACTCACACTCTATAAAGCAAACAGCTATTCGTTAACACCCACATATAGCGTTTGCACTCTTTCAGGATGTAAGTCCTAATCAATACTTCATCAGCGTTTTGTTCTTCAACTCACTTATTCCCATCAAATTTTGGAGTTCGATTCTCATGGCTGTATCCACAGTTGTTTCTAGCTTTGAGCTTTTGGTTAAGCCACTTGTGCAACCTAGTGCTGACATATTAGGAGCTGGTCGTACTATTATCCAGGGCTACTTTTTGACCATCTCCAATCTCAATACCACTACCCCCGTCCAATTGAGATTAAATTTTACCGCTAAGTCTCCAAACTTAAACACCCAACCTCTACTCGCATTTTTTGACATATTAAATGTGAATAGTCCCTTAACTCCAATCAGCACCCCAACGAGCCAAACCTATTCGATAACAGTTGGCGCGGGAGATACAGGATTGTTTCTTTTCCAACCAGATGTCACCAACCAGGCGGTTGTTACCAATGCCAATACCGAGCTACGTGGATATGTAACTCTCTCCCTAGCAGCTCCCTTTGGTTCTAATTCCTTTGACTTGTTGCTAACACCTCAGCAGCGGGGAACATTCTTACCCAAAGATTTCCCTAACAACAAGTTAGACTTTGACCAACTTGCCTATGGTCTTCCCACTGCTACGGGTGGTGCGCGAGTTACCCTCGCCCAGATTCAATTCCGACCTTTCCCTATAGCTGAACTGCCTTCTGAAATCGTTAACCTTGACCCTGGGTTAGCTCAACTTATCCAAGACAATCCCAATGTACTAGTCAATGGCGATTCCCAGAGCCTTTCAAATACGGCTATCACAGCCCAAACCAATGGCTTGCAACCAGTTTTAAACTCAATGCTCCAACGTCTTGAGGCTATAGAAAACCGTCTGGGAAACGTTCAACCCGTCAGAGCTTAGTAGGGTAAGCAATCCCTTCATTTCAGTAACAGCCTAGGGTTACACAACAACTAGCTAGCACCTGGTTGTTCCCTAGGTGTAGCGCACGACAAAAACTCGATCTTCCCAGACGAGGACGGCGCAAGACTTGACGCTGGTCAGTGGATTATAGCGATTCTCACGAGCATGAAACACACGGGTTCTAGTTGGGGACAAAGTTGTACTGCACTCAACCGAGAATCGCTATAGAAATTCACTGAGAATGTGATGGGCGAACACCACCGATCAGCTACTCTCATCAGCTTTCCCTTACTTACTGCTCAGAAGGTGCGCTAAATATGCTCTTTTATTCCTTTTCATACAAAGCAGAGGTTCATTTTTATGAAAACAAAATTCAGGTTTCAGCCGCTTTCATTCAGTTGGGTTGCTATTCATCCTAATCCTAAAGGTGTTGTGCAATTTATAGGAGGTGCTTTTTTTGGAACTTTTCCGACAGTTTTTTATCGATATTTTCTAGAGAACTTATTTGAAGAAGGTTACACCATCATTGCTCTACCATTCAGATTTACATTTCGCCATTGGCCAATCGCTATTAGTTTGTTAAAGGAACAGGCTGTGCTCGCCGATGAAATTTCCCAAATAGCCAAACGATTAAATTACTCAACTGATATCTATGCCGATCCTAAAAAATATTTTTGGATTGGTCATAGTTTAGGATGTAAATATATCGCCCTTCTAGAATTTATGAGTGGCGATATATGGCGGAAACTTTTAGCAGAATGTAATCAAGATGGCAAAAGTCAAATTCAACAAGTGGAAGAGGGTATAAAAAGTATTCCTGACCCACGACGCACTATCAAAGGTCAACCGTCTTTACTGATTGCACCTGATATTAGTGATACGCAAAGTGCCATCCCTAAACCTCTAGCGTTCATCGCCCATTTCCTTGACAAATACAACCTTGGGGTACTTCCGACCAGAAAACAAACGTTATGTTACATTAATAACAGTCAATTATTTAATTTAACAGCACTTATTTCTTTCGATAGGGACACAATCGCAGGAAGTGAGAACGACAGAGTGAAGCCCCCTGAAGAAAGAGAGAATAGTGACGTGCTTTGGCTAATTGAGCATTTAAAGCAGGGTAAATTTAGCCTGCTTCACAAAGAAATTTCAGGCAAGCATTTAGAGCCTGTTGGGATCAAAATTGGAGATTATGTAGTTGACCTCAATCCCTTGGATAAATTCCTTGAACCTATTAAAGCTAGGCAGCTAGAAGGGTTGACCATCCAATTTTTGGAGGAGCTCAGGAAGCGGGAAGAGCAACTCCGTTGAAGAAGTTTGCAGACAGACTTTAGTTTATTGTTCTGCATATCAGTCTGTTGGAACAGCAGCAGGATAGATCATGAAGAGTCAAGCGGGAACCCCTAGCAAAGTTAGAACTGATGAATTGACAAAATTCATCAAATGTGGAAGCAATCATTAATGATGCCAAACTTCATACTGGATGGTTCACTAACCCACGGTCAGGGTAAGGTAAATCTATTCTCGCAGAAGACTATGGCACTCAAAACCCTTATTCCACTCGTTCTTTTGATCTTTGTACCCATTTCCATCGCGGCTGAGCGATTGCATTGGGGCGAAGAAGCTGTTTTTCTAACTTCCGTACTCGCTATCATTCCCCTGTCGATTTGGCTGTCCACGGCGACGGAGAAGGTGGCGGTGGTGACGGGGCCGTCCGTGGGAGGCTTAGTGAATGCCCTGTTTGGCAACGCAACGGCACTGATTATTGCCCTCATGGCGCTGCGTAAAGGACTAGTGGATATTGTCGAAGCAAGTATCACCGGTAGTATTCTCAGTGCGCTGCTCTTGCTGTTAGGTTTAGGGATGCTTACGGGGGGTTTGCGCTACAAAGAGCAGGAGTTTAAGCCGATTTTGGCAAAGGTGAATGGTTCATCCATGACACTGGCAGCGATCGCAATTGCCCTGCCGACGATGGTGATTGATACCTCCAATATTGTTGATGCCACAGCGATTCGCAATCTCTCTCTCGTGGTTTCGGGGATACTGATTGTAGTCTATGGTTTGACGCTGCTGTTTTCCCTCAAAACTCACAGCTACCTCTATGATGTCGGATTAGCCGAAGAAGAGATGGAGGAGAATGCCACTTTTCCCGAATCGGAATCATCCCAAAAGAAGAGTCGCTCTAAATTATGGCTGTGGATTGTTGTTCTGCTAGCTTCCACTGTTGCGGTTGCGTTTGAATCCGAAATGTTTGTCGGTGTCATCGAGTCTCAAACCCAGCGTTTTGGACTGACTCCCTTGTTTACAGGTGTGATTTTACTACCGTTGATTAGTGATGTGGCAGGGTATGTCATCGTTGTGAGACTGGCGCTGAAAAATCAAATGGATTTAACCGTTTCGACGGCAACGGGTGATAGTCTATTGGTGGCTTTATTTGTTGCTCCTGTATTAATTTTTGTGGGTCAAGCGACGGGTCAACCCATTGACCTCAACTTCAATTCCTTTGAAGTAATTGCTTTAGCGATCGCTGTGATGGTTACCAATATTATCTGCTTTGGGGGACGGTCAAACTGGTTGGATGGCACTCTGTTGTTGGCAACTTACCTGATTCTGGGAGTGGCTTTTTACTATCATCCCGCTTGAAGTTGAAAGCACCCATGCCTTAGTCAATCCACCCATTTTCAACAAAAGCCTTAACCCGCTCCAACTGGCTTTGCAAAGCTTCAAGTTTTTCTGCCGCTCCTGTCAAGTTTTCGTCTCGCGCCTGTTGCTCCAATTGAGCGGCTACCTCTGGCATCAAACGCACACCCACATTCGCACTAGCCCCCTTGAGTCGGTGAGCTTGCTGCACAATGATTTCAAAATTATTCACTGGGATAGCAAGGCGTATCTGTTCTAATCCCGGTTGAGCATTGTTAATGAAAGCTTGTACCAGTTGCTGTTGAAATTTCAGTTTGCCACGAGAAATAGCCTTGAGGCGTTCCAAATCCAGGGGGATTTCATCTACACTCAGTGTTGAACGTTCAGGATGGTGTTTAATTTCAGAGTTTGTATCCGCCACTGTAGGCTTTACCGTATGTTTTGTCCATCGTTCGATCATCGCCCCTAAGGCTTCTTGTGCGATCGGTTTACTGAGGTAATCATCCATGCCTGCAGCTAAACACTTCTCGCGATCATTGTGGAGAGCGTGGGCCGTCAGAGCAATTATAGTCGTATGGCGCTCTGAGCCTTCGCGACGTCGGATCTCTTGTGTTGTATCATAGCCATCGAGGATGGGCATCTGACAATCCATTAAAACCAAGTCATAGTTCTGTTGCGCTAATTGAGCGATCGCTTCCTCGCCATTCCCCACACAGTCGGCTTCAAACCCCAGCATTGCTAACTGGTTCAACGTCACCATTTGATTGACTTCATGGTCTTCTACCAGCAGAATTTTCAAAGAAGACTGGGGCGGTTTCGGGTTTTGGGCCGTCGCCTCTTCTAGCTCACACAATACTTGACCTTCATTCTCCTGTTCTTGAGGAGCTAAGGCACTCACCAAACAATCCAACAGCCGCGAAGCTCTGACTGGCTTAATCAGGTAGCCAGAAATAGCCATTCCCTCTAAATCTTGTACCGTATCCAAGCGATCGCTAGTTGTCATCACAATCAGCTTCGTCTGAGCTAGCGTGGGATCGGAGCGAATCATCGGTACTAGTAGCGCCCCCTGAGGCTTGGGCAGTTGCAAGTCTAGAATTGCCACATCATAGGGATTTCCTTGAGCCACACTCGATCGCAAGGCCTTGAGAGTTGTGAGAGTGTCTACGGCTTCATCCACTTGCATCTCCCAACTATCGGTGAGTAACCCGGCTGGCGAAGTAGACTCATTCAACCGAATACTGCGGCGAATTGCGGCGCACAAGGCTTGGCGTGTCGTTGTCTGAGCAGAGACGACTAATAGTTTGAGCTGATGCAAAACCAGGGGACAAGCCATTGCCTCCACTACCGTCGGAGGGTCAAACGACGCTGTAAACCAGAACTTAGAACCCTGATTTAACACACTCTCGATACCAATTTCACCCTCCATCAACTCCACCAATTGCTTGCAAATAACCAATCCCAATCCAGTCCCACCATATTGCCGGGTTGTCGAGGCATCGACTTGGGAAAAGGATTGGAATAGTTTTTCTTGGTTTTCAGCGCTAATACCAATTCCTGTATCGATGACTTCAAATCGGATGGGAGTCGGTAATGGGTGATGGGTGATGGGTAATTGCGTTTCAGCGGCGTCTTCCTCTGTTGCCAGTCCCCGACTCAGCGACACTTTCACCAAGACTTGACCCACATCGGTAAACTTAACGGCATTCCCCACCAAGTTGAGGAGAATCTGACGCAGGCGATTGGGGTCTCCTTTTAACAGTCTAGGAACGTCACTCGAAATCCACATCGCCAACTCCAGCCCTTTTTCATGAGCCTGTGCGGCTAAGACATCCACCACTGAGTCGATGCAGCTATCTAACTCAAAATCGATGTTTTCTAGCTGCATTTCACCCGCTTCCAGTTTGGAAAAGTCAAGAATATCGTTAATCACCGTCAGCAGGTGTTCTGCACTGCTACAGATGGTACTGGCATATTCCAACTGTTGAGGCGTAAGCGGCGTCTGCAACAATAACCCCGCCATCCCCAATACACCGTTCATGGGGGTGCGAATTTCGTGACTCATGTTGGCGAGAAACTGGGACTTGAGCCGCGTTGCTTCTAGAGCGGCTTCTCGTGCCTCCACCAATTCGTTAATCCGATCTGTGGCAATCACAATGCCGCCGACTTCACCGTCGGGAGTGTACCAAGGATGAATCGCCCAACGCAGGTAAATTTTTGTCCCATCGCTGCGCTCCCAGACATCTTCACTGATAGAGATGACTTCTCCTTGCAAAGCTCGCTGGTGTTCAGCTTGCCAACGCTCTGGAAGGTCTGGAAAGATGTCGTAGTGGCTACAACCTAGAATGGATTGTTCCTCCAAGCCTTGCTCCGTGATCCAAGTTTGAGAGTAGGCCAGATAGCGCATTTGAGTATCAAACATCGCCACGGCAAGGGGGGCACAGGCGATGATTTGCCGCAGTTGTTGACGCTCTCGTTCTAAAGCCAACTCAATCTGCTTGCGCTTGGTGATGTCCATCAGGGTACCCGTCATACGAACGGCTGTACCATTCGAGTTGCGGATCACCGCTCCTTTACTGGCAATCCAGCGAGTTGCCCCATTGAGGTCAATCAAGCGAGCTTCCACATCATAATTTGTGCCTGTCTCGACGGTACGCCTTAGGGATTGAATCACGGTGGGTCGGTCATCGGGATGCAGATACTTTAAACAAGCATCGTAGCTACCTTCCAAGGCTCCAGGCATCAGACCAAACAAGGTTTCTGTGCCTTCCGACCAGGTCATGCGATCGCTCATCAGATCCCAGTCCCAAGCACCCATCTGAGCTGCACAAAGCGCTTGATTCAGCCTTGCCTCACTTTTGCGGAGCGCTTCTTCGGCGAGAGCACGCTCTTGAATTTCCACCAAGAGATGGTCATTCACCTGCTTTAACTGTGTCGTTCGCTCTTCGACTTGCACCTCTAAATCTTGTTTGCCTTTTTTCAGGGCATCTTGGGCGGATTTGCGGTCGGTGATGTCTCGAACAAGGCCGATAATGGCTTGAGGCTGTCCCTGTGCATCTCGAATTAAGGAGGCACTCACTTCCGCCGGGAAACGGCTACCATTTCTCCTGAGCATGGTGTACTCCACATCTCGGATACTGCCGTGCTGGAGAACCTTCTCAAGACATAGATCGGCAATGCTGCGGTTTTCCGGCGCAATTAATTCACAGGCAAATCGTCCCAGGATTTCTGTCTCACTTTCATACCCATGTAATACAGCCACTTGGCGGTTACAGAAGAGGAGTTTACCGTTCAACTCACTAACCGAAATCGCATCGGGCGAGGTTTCTACCAAAGTTCGATAGCGGGCTTCACTTTCTTTGAGTGCCTGTTCGGCACGGGTACGTTCTGTGACATCTAAAGCAAGTGACAGGATGGATACGAGTTCACCCGAAGAGTCCCACAGTGCCGAGTTGTACCACTGACAATAAATAACCGAGCCATCTTTGGTATAGTTACGATTTTTCCCCACAATATGGGGTAAACTTCCATCGAGTAAAAGGCTCATGTCTTGTTGGACTGAAGGCAAGTCTTCCTCAAACACAAATTGCCCTTCCTCTAGGCGATGGTTCAACACCTCCTCTGCCTGCCAACCAAAGAGTTTTTCGGCCTGTTTCGACCAACGCTGGACTCGAAACTCATGGTTCAACTCAATCACCGCTAGGGGTGAGTTTTCTACATGAAAGGTCAACCGCTGGAGTGCCTGTTGCAATTGAGTGGTTGTCGCCGCATGTTCTCGAATTTCCGTTTCTAAATGACGATTAGCCACTTCTAACTCGGCGGGACTCGGCAACGCCAAGGCTTTAGGAATTAACGGCACCAATAGCACGGCTGTAGTGACAGACACAGCCGCCGTCATCGCTTTGATCAATCCACTCAACCAATATTGGGGGTGCCACAGTGTCCACACTTCCATAACGTGGGTTGTGCCACAAGCGACGATGAAGGCTCCAAATAAGAGGAAGATCCAGCTAAAAGGCAGGTCATGTCGCTTGCGAACAAAATAGATCAGCGTCAGGGGAATGGAATAGTAAGCCAGAGCAATGAGAACATCGGAGACTAAATGGAGTCCTACTAGTCCTGGCTTCCACAGGTAGCAATGTCCATGAGGAATAAACCGTTCTAAAAGCAAGTTCGCTAACAGTGCCAACATATAATTTTTCTGGTGCCCTGCCCAAGGCTTGATCGGTAACCATTCGCCATCCGATTGCGAAATAATTTGCAACGCTCGTGGTGTTCACCCACTAGCCTAGCAAGGCGGAATCAGTCTGAGGTTGAGCACCAATCACAATGCAGTCGGAAGGATACAGTGGACGCAAACGCTACCTGGGTTCATACTTAAATCTTTCGTTCAGACTCCTGCGTCGATGCGTGTGACTTCTGATTGAGATAACTTAACCTCAACAGCAGCAACCGAGTCATCGATACTCGATATCTTACTGGCTCCTGGGATGGGTACAATGCAGGATGACTTCGCACGCAGCCACGCTATGACAATCTGATAAACAGAGACTCGTTTTTCCTGGGCTAATTGAGCGATCGCAGAAATTCCTTGCAAACTACTCACCCGACGGCTACCCCCCAATGGACTCCACGGGAAAAATGTCAACCCTTCCGCTTCGCAATATTCCAGAACGCCATCGGTTTCTGGCTGTCGATGCCAGGGGTTGTATTGATTCTGCACAGAAACCACATCCACCACGTCACGCGCCCGTTGGATTTGCTCAACCGAGAAATTAGAAACACCCACGAATCGAATCATACCGCCCTCTACAGCTTCCTTCGCTGGTTGGAGAGCTTCCTCAATCGTGTAGTCTGGGTCAGGGGCGTGATATTGCCAAACATCAATGGGTTTTGACCCACCTAGTGCTTCAAAGCTAATCCGGATAGTTTCCCGCAGGTGAGAAGGGTTGCCGTTGCGTGTCCAACTGCCATTGGGTCGCATTAAGCCCCCTTTGGTTGCCACTATCACTTGACTGCTATCACCCCCATAACTTTGCAGGGCTTTGTGGATCAGTCGCTCATTGTGGTGCTTGTCGGACTCATCTTGACAATAAGAGTCAGCCGTATCGATCAGTGTGACGCCTAAATCGAGTGCCCGATGAATCACCTCAATCCCTTGTGCTTCCGGAGGTCTACTACTCAAGGATAGGGGCATACCACCTAGGCCAATGGCGCTGATGTTTACACCCGTATTACCAAGTTGTTTTGTTTCCATGTGTGTAATCTCGATAGCTATCTTCCTGTCTTTCCTCCGCCTCATCTGTCCTTGGAGTGGTTCGATGCAGACAACCCCAGCCAACTACCTCACCCAGTTTAGCTAGAAGCACTCGTATAAAAACGCAGGGCAAAGCGCCAAAAGATACGAGAAGCCAAAAGTAACCCCAGTGCCAAAGCCGCAGCACCCACAACCCAACTTACCTGACTTCGACCCAGCATGACTTCGGCGGGTACCGTCGTCAGGAAGGCGACGGGAACCACAAACGTAAAGAAGAATCGATACGTAGCCGGATAGGCAACCATGGGGTAACGACCGGCTTCCAGCAAACCTCGCAGTACTTCTGTGACGTTATAAATTTTGACAAACCAAATACTAGTTGCTCCTAACATAAACCATAGGCTATAAAGGCTGATGATGCCACAAATCAGGGGAATCACACTGAACAGGTAATTCTCGGTCGCTAAACCCAGGCGTCCGCCAGCATAGGCAATCAGCACGCCGGCGAAGATTAAATCCGGCATTCCCCAGGGGGAAATCGTGCGGGTAGACAGCCAAAACTGACTGCTGATGGGTTTAAGCAAGACAAAATCCAGTGTTCCCTGTTGGACTTGCTCGACAATGCGGTTGAGGTTGGGGACGAGAAAGGTAGCTGAACAGCCCTGAAGTAAGGTAAAGACGCCCAGGATGATGAGAGCTTGCTCCCAGCTCCAGCCTTCAAAGGTATAACCTGTACGGTAAAATAGAAAGAGTCCGAATAAGCTGCCGATCAGGTTGCCTAAGCTGCTTGTTGTGGCAATCAGAAAGTTTAGGCGATATTCAAGTTCAGCCGCGATCGCAGTACTCCAGAACAGATTTAATACCCGTAAGTATCGTTTCATCGGTTGGCTCGCTCTTTGAGACTGAGATAACACATATTATTTTCTGCTCATTGGTGTTGGAAATCACTCCATTAGGGTGTTTTTACTCTTCCCTTGCACCTTGCTAAAGCGATAGTCTTTACCTGACAATCGCAATGAGCCGCCAAATACAGAGTTAGACAGATGTTGCTTCCTCTCCATAGTGGACTTAGCTCTGGGGTCAGGTTTAGAACTCTGCTTCCTCTAGATAGTGAGAGCCGAACGGATTATGAAAAAGATTCTGGTGATTGAGGACGAAGTTTTTATTCGCGAAAATCTGATCGAACTCCTGGAAATTGAAGGATTCGATGCTTTAGGAGCTGAAAATGGTTTCGCGGGTGTGCGGCTAGCGAAAGAATATCAACCCGATTTGATTTTATGCGATGTCATGATGCCAGAACTTGATGGTTATGGTGTCTTAAATGCACTGCGCGAAGATACTGGCACTGCCACGATTCCCTTCCTATTCCTCACGGCTAGTGCGGATCGCAGCAATCTCCAGAAAATTAGAGAGATGGGAATGAATGATTATATTCTCAAACCGTTTAATGTGGATATATTTTTAACGGCAATCTCTAATCGCCTAGAACCCTAATCTGTACTAGATCAACATTATAGGCCAGGAAGTTTCTATTCCAGGCACAAAGCTTCGTGTTTGCAATTCTCTGCGCTTGATTTACCCAGCCTCCCATGAGTATCGGTTTGAGCGGGAGCCGTTGACACTGAGGTCAATCTGAGGGTAGAGGGTGCTGCACAAGACATTGACTACAGTAAGATATAGAGCTTAATTTACATTAATAATTGTTTGCATTAATAGTAGAGGAAGTGAATGAATTCTTGGCGCGATCGCCTCAATAAACTTGGTGGTCGAACTCGATATATGGTATGTCGTGTATTTATCCATTTAGCGGGTGAAGAAGTGGCACCGCTATTGGGAGTTCTCAACCGCAGTGCACGGGAAGCTGTTGACGCAGATGGAGACCTTGACGTTTTAGGACAAGGATTAGTAGAACTTTGCCAGAGCTTATTACAATACGACGTCTATTGGCAATCAGCGGCGAATGAAGGCGATGTGTTCTGGAGTGAGGGTGAAGCCGGAGACTATATCAATGAGTTATTTACAGACTCAGCCGAGCGGTACCTGAGTGAACCTGACTACCATCAACCCCTTGGGCCGAATGACCAACTATCCTTGCCGGTTACGCGTAACTTGGTGGTGATGATTGCCGTTGCCTGTACCGGAGAAGTCCCGGAACTGGAAACCAATTTAGCCAGTATGGAAACGCTCAAAGCAGGTCTGAAAGCCTTGATTAATCTCCACTATCAGGAAAGACTCGAAGCGATTCAGGTTCATTTTTCCCCAGCCCAGTTTGGAGATGAACTGACGAATGATCAACTCATCGTCAATTTTCCTGAACTGATTCCCTTGTAAAGAAGAGGGGGAATAAGGAGAGAAGATACACCCAGAAGGTTTCACTTTCCCTATCACCTTATCCTGAGCCTCTTGATGTCCTTCCTCTCTCTGATCGCAATAACCGAATTGGATTGCCTTAACTTTTGACTTATGATGTGGCGTAAACTCACAATTGTTCTATTATCCCTAAGTTTGTGTTGGACTACCTTAGCCTGTAGTTCTCCCAACTCAACCCAGTCTTACCCCAATCAGAGCAACAATACCTCAGCCCCTCGTAACCAGTTGAGTCAGGGGCAATATGCGGTGCAACAGGCAACTTACAACGATGCCAATGGAGAATACTCCGTCATGTTGCTCAATACACCAGCGGGCACTCCCCCGGTTTACCGCACGGAAAATTTACAGATGGCGCGTCTGACTGATGCTGAAGTTGCGGAAGGAAAGCAGACTTATCTGGAGATTAATGGGGGTCAGGCCGCGATGCACCTGACACCCGACTTCAAGATTGAATATGTCCACAACGTAACGGAAACACAGACTAATCCCCAAACGGGTCAACAAGAAACGGTGATCGTGCGTCAGCAATCTGGCTTCTGGGCACCTTTTGCAGGCGCGTTGGCGGGTCAAGCTTTGGGCAGTCTGCTATTTAGACCGACTTACTACGTACCCCCTGTGTATCAGCCTGGGGGAATTATGAGAGGCTATGGTGGATACGGCAGCAGCTACAACGAGGCTGTCAATCGATACCAAACTCGCTACCAAACGCCACCCCCAGCGGTGAGAAATCGTCAAACCTTCCGTACAACTGGAGGCTTAAGGAGACCCTCAGCTAATCGACCGAGTGTGGTTCGCCCAGCACCCAACAACGCGAATCGCTCGTCCGGATCAGGTTACGGTACTAGTCGGTTACGCCCTTCTAACCAATCGCGTCCCAGCCGTACCAACAGTCCTAGTCGATTTGGCAGCGGTACACGGAGTCCTGCGCGCAGATCAGGAGGAGCCTTCGGCAGTCCTAGGCGGCGCTAAAACAGGCGTCTGCGTGGTGAATTGAGTGAGTAGGGGCACGATATATCGTGCCCTTATTTTGTCGTTGTTAAACCTCTCCCAGTCGAGGCTATCCGTCTGGCTAAAGGGTATCATTGACGCGTTACAAGCCTTAACGTTAACCCTTACCGACGCCCTAACATGTCTCGCCCTGTTCTTTACATTGCCATCACCAACCACGGCTTTGGTCATGCTGTACGTGCCTCCTGCGTAGCGGAGGCAATTCAACAACTGTGTCCAGAAATCTTACTGGTTCTCGTCACAACCGCACCGCGTTGGTTGTTAGAAACTTATATTCCAGGTGATTTTATCCAGCGTCCACGGGCTTTGGATGTGGGTGTGATTCAGTCGGATAGCTTAAATATGGATCAAGACGCCACCTTGGAAAAATTACGCCAGATTCGCAAGTCGGCAGGTTCCATTGTTGCAGGTGAGGTGAATTTTATCCGCACCAACCGGGTAGGGCTGATTTTAGCGGATATCCCCCCCTTGGCGGCGAGTATTGCCAAAGCGGCGGGGATTCCCTGTTGGATGCTGAGTAATTTTGGTTGGGACTTTATCTACCGCGCTTGGGGAGGAGAATTTGTGGAGATGGCGGATTGGATTGGGGAGTGTTATGGAATGTGCGATCGCTTATTTCGCCTGCCCTTCCATGAACCTATGAATGCCTTTGGCAACATCACTGATGTAGGGTTAACCGGTGGAACGCCACGCTACACGGTAGACGAGTTACGAAACAAATTTAACCTGACGCTGCCATCAGAAAAAACAATTTTACTCACTTTTGGTGGACTCAATCTCCAGGAAATTCCTTACCAGACTCTAACTCAGTTTCCGGACTGGCAATTCATTACCTTCGATCAGCAAGCCCCTGACTTACCTAATTTATTAAAGGTTTCCGGAAAAGACTATCGCCCGGTTGAATTTATGCCCTTGTGTGGGCGAGTCGTTTCTAAACCGGGGTATAGTACCTTTGCCGAAGCTGTACGCATCGGAATACCGATCGCGTCTCTCATGCGCGAGGGCTTTGCAGAAGCTCCCTTGCTGCTGGAAGGTATCAAAAATTATGCTTATCATCAAGTAATAACACCCGAAGACTTTTTCCAGGGCAAATGGGACTTTTTATCCGATTCGCCCCAGCCACCGAGGCAATCTCAACAGGTGGCGAAAAATGGAACAGAAGCGATCGCCCAATCCGTCATCCATTATTACCAGACTCACGGATACATCTCCCTGCAATGACAGCCGCCGTCAATTTCCTGCCCGAAACGCCGCACAAGCTCCCTGATACGCCCAAGACAGCAGAAGCCAAAGAGAACCAAACGCTAGAAACAGGAGGAGAAGCCCGACAAAACAAGGCATCAGAAACACAAGATAGCAAAATCCCTGAAATACGAGAAAACCGGACTATTTCAACCCTAGAGCTAGCCGCTAAAGATGTCCGTATGGTTATCGAGCAACAAAGGGAACGGAGTCAAACCCTAACCACAAAGCTTAATATCTTGTTTGTCACCAACGGCGCTCTTTTGACGAGTCTAATAATTTCTCGGCTACTGTTTTTTCCGAGTCCCTTCAGCATTGCAGAAATCCTAGGATTTCTGCTAAATTTCACTTTATTAATTAGCGCTTTTCTGCCAAGGCAGGTGGCTGTCAGCCCGAACTTAGAAGATAAAAAATTCTTAGAACGCTATTTAGTTTTGTCACCTGAAGAGTATCAATTGCAAATGCTCGTTAATCTAGCCGAGACCTATAATGCAAACAGGCAACGATTGGAGGATGTTTCTTTATCATTGAAGTATTCGGCCTTTGTGACTTGGGGGATTGCAATCATTCTGTTAATGCATGTAGTAGCATCATATTTTGTGCAATTGAGCTGAGTAGAGTTGGCTAAACTCAAATTTATGGATTCCAAACCTGTTGACACTATAGGCTCCGGTGAACATTTAACGCTACCGGAACCCGATCCAGACAATATAACGGTTTTAACGCGCAACCTGCCTAACACGCCTATTCTTCCTTGGAATCATTACGATTCTCCTTGGAGTGAACCAGAAGCTGAGACAACTGAGCCAGAAGCTAATAACTCTGAGCAAGACACACAAAACCTGGAGCCAAACGCTGAAACTCTGGAGGAAGCCGCTCAGGCTGAGGCAATCACCCCTGTTGTTACGGCTGAGGGTGAGTTAGAGTCGGTACCCATAACTACCGAGGTTACTGAACCTGAGGGTGAGTTAGCTCCGGCACAAATAACCAGCGAGGTTACGGCTGAGGGTGAGTTACAGTCGGCACCCATAACTAGCGAGGTTACTGAACTTGAGGGTGAGTTAGAGCCGACACAAATAACCAGCAAGGTTACGGCTGAGGGTGAGTTAGCTCCGGCACCCATAACCAGCAACGTTACTGTTGAGGGTGAGTTTAATGCTCAGCGATTAATTGCCTTGCTCGATCTACCAGAGGAAACCGCAACCGATGAACTCACTGGCTAGGACGCTTTTAATCTGATCGGGTAATGATTGATCTGATCCATCTCCATTTATTTATGAGGCAATACCAACAATTTCTAAGAATTCAAACCACCGGTAAATCGTTCTCCCCAATTACCTCGAAAGTGCAATCCCTTGTTGCCGAGTCAGGTATCGACACTGGACTGTGTACAATTTTCTTACGCCATACTTCTGCCAGCCTGGTGATTCAAGAAAATGCAGACCCCGATGTTCTTAAAGATTTATCAAATTTTTTTGCCAAATTAGTGCCAGAGGATGGTAAAAGCTATATCCATGATGCCGAAGGGCCTGATGATATGCCGGCTCACATCCGCACAGCTCTCACCAAGACATCCGAACAAATTCCCATTGCTCGTGGCAGATTGGTCTTAGGAACCTGGCAGGGAATTTATCTTTGGGAACATCGGCAACAAAACCATCACCGTGAAGTGGTAGTTCACATCACAGGCAGCTAATCTTGTTTGACATTTGATAGCTATAGGATTCTCCCAACCTATCCATATCGCATGTCTTCTCTGGGAGGCTTGGCGTTGGCCGGATTGAAATAGACGACTTTAAAGAACTGCAAAATAAATAGCGAGATATAGAGAGGATTTAAGAAAACATAGCGCCGCCACAAACGAGTCGGTTCTTGCATCAGCCGATAAAACCATTCCAAGCCCCAGCGCTGCATAAAGACTGGTGCTTGTGATATTCGACCCGCGTGGAAATCAAAAGCAGCACCTACCGCCATCACGGGCATGGCTAAATCCTGGCTATATTCGTACACCCATACTTCTTGCCTGGGGCACCCCAAACCCGCAAACACCATCGCAGCACCACTTTGACGAATCTGTTCCACGATTTGCTGTTTTTCTTGGATCGAGACTTGGCGGAAGCGAGAGGGCTGAGAACCGGCAATGATTAATTTGGGGAAGCGATCGCAAAGATTCTTGCTCAGAGCTTCGAGGATTTCCGGACGACTGCCATACAGGTAAATCGGCAATCCTTCTTGAGCGGCACGTTCACAAATTTTTAGCATCAAGACAGGGCCACAAACGCGATCGGGAAGTTTCAGTTTATATAACAAATTGACCGCCCAACGCACGGGTTGCCCATCCGGACAGACGAGATCTAAACGATTGAGACGATAACGATGGGTTTCATCAAGAACTCCCGTCATCACGCCATGAACCGCTAGGGCTGAAACCGATAGCTTTTTTCCCTGACGGGCTGCGGCAATGATTTTATGGACGGCAGCCTCGTAATTTACCGCATCTACTCGAACGCCTAAAACATTGCGTTTGCCTTCATCAAGCTCTGCAATTGTTTTTGCGTCTAACTGGGTAGATTCTTGTTCATTGACCAGAATATTCGGATTACCTGCATCGGTCATCATAGTGCCCCTTTCGTCCATCGCTCGTAGTTACATTCGTAGATTTCCTGCAAGATCTGCGGGACATTGTACTTTAATTTCCAGTTTGGATAATGTTGAGAAAATTTTTGATTATTGCTAATCCACCAGATATGATCGCCAATGCGATTTTGTTCAGAGTAAGTCCACTTCATTTCCCGTGCGACTATCCTTTGACAGATTTCAATCGCTTCTAACATGGAGCAGTTGCTGTAGCGACCACCACCAGTGTTATACACCTCTGCTACTCGAGGTGCTTTAAAAAATTCATAGAAGGCTTGAATGAGGTCAGCGCTATGAATATTATCGCGGACTTGTTTCCCTCTATAACCATAAACCGTATAAGGCGTGCCGATCACCGCACATTTCATCAAATAAGCCAAAAAGCCGTGTAATTGAGTCCCGGAATGATTGGGTCCAGTGAGACATCCACCTCGAAAGCAGGCAGTACGCAGCCCAAAATAGCGCCCATATTCTTGAACCAAAACATCTGCTGCAACTTTAGAGGCACCAAATAAACTATGGAGAGTTTGATCCAGCGACATATCCTCTTGTATCCCCGATGTGTACGTATGATTGGGGTCAATTTCCCAACGAGTTTCGAGTTCAACAAGAGGCAAGCGATTCGGTGTATCCCCGTATACTTTATTGGTTGAAGTGAATATAAAAGGAGCCTCTGGACAGTATTGACGAGTTGCCTCTAACAGATTGAGAGTCCCATTCGCATTCACCGAAAAATCCATCATCGGGTCGCGTGCAGCCCAATCGTGAGAAGGTTGAGCGGCAGTATGAATAATCAGGACGATATTAGGAGCATATTTCCTAAAAATTTGGGTAATGGTTTCGTGGTCTCGAATATCGGCCTCTAGGTGAGTATATTGTGTTCCCAGAGTTTTTTCCAGGCGTTGTCGATTCCAAGTTGTAGAGGCGTCCTCGCCAAAAAATACGCGACGCATATCATTGTCAATTCCTACCACGTCCAAACCTTGCTCGGCAAAAAACGTTGTAGCTTCAGAGCCAATTAACCCGGCTGAGCCAGTAATGATAGCGACACTCACGTTTTACTCCCAAAATACAGATAGAACAAGCTAGACAATGGAGGTTTTATGACTCTTTCTCCAAAACTAAAGAAATAATCTCCACAAAAGATTGGGCGGCTGAAGATGGATTTTTCGCACTAATGAGTTTCTGAGATTGCTGGCTCATTGACTCAATTAGTTCTGGATGTTCTAGAAAACGGCGCATGGCGATCGCTAATTCCTCAGGTGCAAACGGGTCAAAAATATAACCATTCTTGCCCTCACTCACCATTTCTGCGGCTCCTGCCCATTTAGAACATAAAACAGGTTTACCAAAAACCATCGCTTCAAGCGCCACCATTCCCCATATATCTTCTAGGGTAGGAAATACAAAAACATCTGCCTGTTGGAAGTATTTACCTAGACGCCCATATTCTACCCAGCCGACCCACCTGACCTGATCTTCTAAATGTTGATTTTTAATAAAGATTTCTAGTTCCTCTCGTTGCTCACCTGTGCCAACAATGAGCAGCGAATAATCTAGATATCCCTGAGAGCGTAGGATAGAGCAGGCTTCTAAAAGGGACTTAATCCCTTTTCTGGGTGTAATACGTCCCACATACAGAAAAATTGGATGCTTGAGCGTTTCATCCACGCGTTCAGCGTTCTCAAAACTTTGCTGTAAAGTGGTTGCATCCGGCACTAAATACGTTTTGGTAAACACAATTTCGGGCTTTGCCCCCACCCCCTCAATCAGATAATCTTTAGCTCCGTAACTATTAGCCACAAAGGCATCCGCATAGCGAGACATCACTCGTCGAAACAGCGAACGCAGGGATGAATCTCGAAAATCTGAGTTGGGAGAGCTGCCATCATAAATAATGATAAATCGCCACTTTCCCCAAGGTTTTAAAAGCAGCGCTAACAGAGTCCACAACGAATAAGCTTGAGCCAAGATAACTTGTGGCTTAAATTGTATTAAGTGACCGATGATACCGGGAGAGAGTATCATCAGACGACGGCTGTAACCTTTCGTCTGAGTCATCTCTAGAGATTTCATCTCCCCAACAATTTTGATTACATTTGCGCCGGGAACTTCAGGAGCGAATCCGGGCCAAACCAAACCGGTGTAAAAAATTGTATTTTTAAATACCTTTGTGAATTCTCTCAATACAGGTTGCCAGTAAGCTCCCAGTTCTACCGAAGGTACTAACCAAGCAATACGGATATCTTTAATGTCGTCCATCGGGTTGACCCTGAGTTATACAGACCCGGCTATCTAGCCACTTTCTCACAACATGGGGATGAATCATAGGCGTTCCAGCAAAAATTTGCCTGAATCAATAACATGAGATTATCCGCTTTCTGACCACCACATAGCGGCTAGCGGCGCTACAATCCCACTAGTATTTTTACTCATTCAGCCGTTTTTTTCAGAACCACCGAGAGGTGAAATTCCCAATAATCTGCGATAGGGAATCAACCAGTAAATGGGCCAAAGCAAGCCGCCATGCCTCTGGGCAAATACTTTCCACTCCCAAAAAGGGTGAAGGACTTGTTCTTTTACGGGTAAACCCTTGGGTTGTCCAATTTTTTTGAGTCCCTCACCGAACGCTACGGATAAATCCGCCTCACTCCCTGGCTTGTAGTTCTGGGAACAAGTCCCGACATATCCAGGCGCGACCCAAACGGTACATCCCTGTCGCTGGGCGCGTAAACCGTAGTCCCAGTCACCGGCATAGTGGGTAAAAGCAGGCTCTAGATTCCCCACGACTTGAACCACTTCTCTGGGGATCAGAACACAGTTGCCGTTAATCGTGTCACAGCGCTGTGCGGACTCCCTAGGTTCTAGGAGGTCAAATTTAAGGGGTCGCCAACGGCTACGGCGCATTACCCCCCCATAAGTTGGGACTTGGGTTTGGGGATCGCAAGTCGAGCCGGCAACAAGAGGTCGAGGCTCACCTTGAGTCCGCAAATGCTCAAATGTTTCTAAGAGGTGGCTTAAGGCGTTGGGGTAAAGCAGGGTGTCATTGTTCAGCCACAGGTAGTAGTCGTAGTCGTCCTTGATGGCTTCAGCAAAGGCAAGGCGGGTTCCACCATTCCAAAATAAGCTGCCATCTCCTTTGAGAATCTTCACCTGGGGATAGGACTGGGCTACAGCCTCTGCGGTACCATCCGTACTGGCATCATCGACTAAATAAACATCAATTGTGATTTCACGCTTGATTTCCTGATTGAATAGAGCCTGAAGACAAGCCAAAGTCAGTAGCTTGCGGTTATGGCAAGTGAGCAGTGCAGCTAGGCGATCGCAGTTCATCGGTTCAAACGTGTTGCCTCTGGTTGCAATGAGTTACAGTCTGCTTAATCCGCATAGGGAAAGAACCTAGAAATTTTTCTGGCTTGAAATTTACATCCCATATCTCTAATCCAACGGATCGGGTTAGCTCTCATGGAGCCAATCCCTGACTAACGGCACAAAAGATGACAAGTTTATGCCTTGTATCGATAGAATTTTACCGTAACTTACGATCAACCCCTCAATTATCACTCCTCGAAAGTGAGACAAGTCATTATGGAAGATTTTGGCATCATTGTTGCCTGTTGTTACCAAGATTACTTATTTGCCAAGGGCTGTTGTGCCAGTATTAGACATTTTTTGGGCAATGTTCCGATCTGTCTGATTGTTGATGGAACGTTCTCGGTCAGTTCATTGGAAAAGGCATACAACGTTCGTATCCTCAATCACCATAATGTGACCCATGAGCTTCTCAGAAAAAGAAGCTTTGGTTGGGGGAAAACGAAGATGATTGCATTTTGGGAAAGCCCCTGGAAACATTTTCTCGTTTTAGATGCGGATACGAATGTGTGGGGGAATGTCCTCAAGTATGCCGACTTTAAAAAGTATGATGCAGTAATTGACAAGCCCCTTTATGGCTATCCCGACGACAAGGTTTGTGAATTTTTCTTTGAAATTTCAGAACTTGAGAAGTATTTCCCCGATTTTAACTGGCAAGCTCACCGCAATGATTATTTTTGTACAGGAACCTTCTTTGGAACACGAGATATCTTTAGTTTGGAGGAGTACATTGAGATTTTAGATTTCACGGAAAAGCATCCAGGAATCTTTAAATATGGTGAGATGGGTTTCTTGAACTTCATGCTCTTCCGGGCGGCAGATAAGGGAAAAATTCGCTTGGGGCAAGTGCCGATGCAACTCATTGTCCCCGATTTTGAACGAGAGGCACTACAAAAACGCTTTCCTGTGGAGGAAACGGGGCCAGTGGTACAGAATGAAGAGGCGATGGTGATTCACTGGTGTGGGCCAAAGCCAAGATTATCAACGTCTCAAGTCTACCCAGAACCCATGAGTTTTTGTCGGCGGCAGTTTCTCCACAATGAGCGTGGATATACTGGAACAACTGCTAATTTATGGCTGAAATTAGAAGATTATTCCAGCCTTGTGAACGTTTATAAGAACAAAATCATTCGCAAATTATCTCAACAGCGTCAAAGGATATTGACTCAAAAATAACCGTTATATAGCAGTCGCCAAGGCAACTCTTGACTCTCGCCAAATACTGAAACCTTGAGCCGTCAATATGCATCCCTTCTGCCTTGAAGCCTCCTCGTATGAGCTGCGGTACCTCCTCATTCTCACTAAAGCTCCGGTGCCTTTTGCTATAGCTCAGAAAAATCATCGTTTGTTGAGAATTGGCCACAGGGAATGGGGGATGGGTTTGATTCAGCTCCGATTGAGGCAGCAGCACTTGATTGTGACTGACTCCTTTCCCAGGACAAGATGATTGTAGGGGCAAAATCCGGTTTCCTCTTTGCCCAAAATCTACCGAGTGAGAAAGGAGTAGTTCTCTACGAATCTGCTACCCTAAGTTTTTAAACGCGTGAAGCCTTGTAGTTATTGTGAGTTCCATGAATCTGCCGGAAACGACTGCCTATGTCAGGATTACGCAGCACTCCTGGCAACAGGGCAAGATGGAAGGAGAAGTTCAAGCGGCAGAATATAAGTGGCAGTTTCAGTGGTGTTTCCGGAAGGGACAGTTATCTGTCAAACCCTCTCTAGGACGTGCTCTGATTCAAGAGCCACTTGGTCGTTTTTTGGAGCGCTGCGATTACCAATTGGAGCCAGGAGGAGATTATGCCTTTACGATTCGAGCCGAACTGTGATTAGAGGCTATCCGTTCATGCTTCAGCCTTCAGTTGACTCCATCCCCAATTCCTTCAGATAGCGTTCGATTAACAAGATGGCAACAATGTCATCAATGGGGCGAGGGGGTTCGCGCATTCCTTGAGGGATGAGGCGTTGCAGTCCTGTGGGGGGGTACATTTGCCAATAGCGATCGCGTGCTTCTAAACTGCTGTAACGCTCATCGACCAAAACAATCGGCAAGGATGCTGATAACTCGCGCTCAAGTTTCTGTTTCCACTTTTTTGCCGTCGTTTGATCGCCCATCACTAGGGTGGCAATGGAGAATTGCTGACACAACTGTTGAAGGGTTGCGATCGCATCAGCAGACGGCACAACCTGATGGTAAAGGAGCTGTTGCTGCTTACCCATTACGGCTAAACCACATTTATCGCGTCCTGGATCGAAGCCTAAAAGCAAGGAATTTCTTCTCTACTAAACAATTCATGTTTTAAAAATCACTTGTCCATTGTGCATCGCGACCAACTGTAATTTCAAGGGGCCAGCCGTAGGGGTTGTTTCTTGGGTGATCGCTTTAATATCTACCGATTGACCATACTTTTCTAGCTGTTCAATAAAATTAATCACCGTAATGATGCGACCATCTCCAATCTGAATACTACCCAGTATCCCAGCACGACGCGCACGGAACTGAGCGGCAGCTAGCAACTGATCGAGCCGCTGCCTGATTTCTTCATTGGTCATCGTTGAAGCATCGACAGAAATGGTAGCTAAGAGTTCGCCTGCCGGAAAGACGACTTGATTAGCGACTGCATCTGCAAAGACTTGTATGTCCTTTTCGCCCTCCACGTAGTTACCAACAGAGAGAATTCGCACCACATAGTCTTTCCCGTCTTTAATCTGATTAATTAACGACTCAACCTGTGATTTAGGAATTTTGACGAGAGGCTCATCGGCATCTGTTCTATTGGGGTGGGTGATTTCAACGGCTTTGCGATTCGCTTCCCGCAATAGCTGTTCAATGGCTTGAGGAGCAGCCTTTGGGTCAACCACGCGCACGACACCAAAGGCCAAAACTTGACCGCGAACCAGAGCGACATTCCCCTGACGCAACACTTGATAGTTCTGATAGTACTGTTCTAGTGTTTCTACTTCCTGTCGTAAAAAAGCGAGTTGTTTTTCTCGTTCGCCAAGTTGTTTTTCTTGGCCAACCAGTTGGTTTTCTTGTTGCGTGAGTTCTTGTTCCAGTTCTTGGAGACGAGCTTCGCGCTGGGTAATCGCTGCTCTTAATTTTTCTTCCCGTTCTTTGTAGCGAGCTTCGCGCTGGACGATCACTTGTTTAAATTCTTGTTCCAGTTCTTTGAGGCGTTCTTCACTTTCAGTAATCGCTCTGGCTTTCTCTTGCAGTTCCTGATTGCGTTCTTTGATTGTTTGATTCTTCCGGGTAAGTTCCTGATTGCGCTCCTCAATGGTTTGACCTCGTTTGAGGAGTTCCTCGTCTCGCTGAGTCACTGATTCTCTTAATTGAGCAACTTGAGTTTGAAGTTGAGTAATTTGCTCAGTGAGTTGATCTCGCTGCTGCAACAACTGCTGGCGTTCTGCTAAGAGTGACTTAATTTCTGAGCGCAGCACTGTAGCCTGCCCAGAGATATTTTTCAATTGAGTTTGAGCTTTCTGGAAATTTTGATTAATGATATCTAGACGCTTTTGAGCCTGAGATTGCTGGGTTCTGGCTTGAGTTAATTCACTCTCGACCTGCTGCTTCTGCTGATTAATAATCTGGATTTCACCACGAGCAATTCTCAGATTTTTTTTGATTTCGTCGAGTCGTAAAAGCCCATCTCTGATTGAGCCGCTTGTCGCAAACAAAATCCCTAAAGTTGTTGCAGAAATTAGGCTACCGGTAATTACGGTCACCAAAGTGGCGGTCTTGCGAGGGCGTAAATTAAATAAGCTTAACCGCGCCTTGCCTACTTTCGTGCCAATGCGATCGCCTAAGGTGGCGATTACCCCCCCCAACAACAAAATTGCCACAATTAGGATATAACCGCTGGTCATCGCCTACGCTTAGTCTGTCCAGATACAGCCTATCTCATGGCTGTAGGGCTTCATGTTCTTTTTTTTGACCAAGCACTGCGCCCATGCGGTCATTGATGGCTCAAGCTGGTTAGGTAAACTGCTGGCTCAACACCACTGGGTTGTGAACGGTGATTTTTTTCTTATGAATCGAAATCATTTGTTCTGAGCGCAAGTCTCCTAGTAAACGAGTCACGGTAACACGGGTTGAGCCAATGGCTTCTGCGATCGCTTGATGAGACAGCTTCAGGTCGATTGTGATCCCCTCGGCTGAGGGGACTCCGAAGTCACGGCACAGAATCAATAGAAAACTGACCAAGCGCGAACCCATGTCCCGATGAGCGAGTGTCTCGATCATCATTTCTGTTTGCAAAATCCGTGAGGATAGACCCCGTAACATCAACATGGATAGGTCTGGGTTGTCTTTGAGCGATTGCTCCACTTGGTCAATGGGCGCAGAGAGCAATTCCACGGGTGTAAAGGCAACGGCGTGATAAAACCGATCAGAGCGGTGACCTGTAATCAGCGACAGAACACCGAAAACACTATTTTCTCGTAACAGCGCTACGGTAATTTCTTCCCCAGCTTCGTAAACTCTAGACAGCTTTACGGCACCTTTGAGCAAGAAGTAAACCCTTTCTGCTGGGTCTCCTGGGAAAAAAATCGTTTTGCCTCGCTCGAACGTTTCAACCACCGGTGGAAATGCTCCACCGCCCATCTGACGGAACACTGCTGCTAACGGTCTATTTTGCGTAACGACCATAATTTATATGCTCTCTTGCCAACGCCCTGGCGACTTAGTGTCTATGAATAATTGCCGGGAAAGATTGAGACTCTGGAACCGAATCGGTGAAATCTCCTGAATGTATCCAAGAATACTTAATCTGAGTCCAAGCTAGTTTTTTGTACTAATTGCTACATAATCTAGGGAAGATTGGTGAAGTGGAAGTGTCATTTAAGAAGGCAGAAGGCAAAAGAAGGAAGACAGAAGGTACTAATTGGAAGGGGATTGTGACCCTTCCCAAGAGGACGCCACCAAATCAAAGATTTGTTTATAGGCTTCACCCCCTTACTCCTTCGGTTGTGGGCCAACTTCTCTTATGCTTCCTTCTGTCCTCGTATGATCTCCGGTCTGCCTTCTGTCCTCGTATGATCTCCGGTTTGCCTTTTCAGGTGAACCAATTGACCTGTCAAGTCGAAAGCCGAGCGTGGGGTCATCATACACGGTCATACTCTCTGTGACTGCATTGGATTGGAGTCATAATACACCGTCTTACCCTGTATAATCGCATTTGATAACTAGGGATTAAGTAATCATCCAATTAGCTTTAGGATAAAATATTATGCTTAATTTGGCTGGAAAAAACGCTCTTGTCACTGGTATTGCCAACAATCGCTCCATCGCTTGGGGCATTGCCCAGCAACTACACAAAGCAGGTGCAAATTTGGGTGTCACATATCTACCCGATGAAAAAGGACGCTTTGAGAAAAAGGTCAAAGAGTTAGTAGAACCCCTCGCCCCTAGTATTTTTTTGCCCTGTAACGTTCAGGACGATGCCCAAATCGCCGCAACCTTCGAGGCGATCGGTCAGCAATGGGGTAAATTGGACATTCTGATTCATTGCCTTGCTTTTGCCGGTAAGGATGCGTTATCGGGAGACTTTAGTAATGTTTCCAGGGCTGATTTTACCCAAGCTTTGGAAATTAGCACGTACTCGCTGACTCAATTGGCAGGGGCGGCTAAACCCTTAATGACAGAAGGCGGTAGTATTGTCACCCTCACCTACTTGGGGGGTGTTAAGGTGATTCCCAATTACAACGTGATGGGAATTGCCAAGGCGGGACTGGAAATGAGTGTGCGTTATCTAGCGGCTGAACTGGGGCCGAACAATATTCGGGTGAATGCGATTTCAGCAGGCCCGATCCGCACCTTAGCCTCGTCAGCCGTTGGAGGTATCCTCGATATGATTCATCATGTGGAGGAAGTGGCACCCCTGCGGCGGACGGTGACTCAACTGGAAGTGGGCAATGCGGCGGCTTTCTTGTGCAGTGATTTATCCAGTGGCGTGACGGGTCAAGTTTTATATGTAGACGCCGGTTACGAAATAATGGGGATGTAGATTATAGGGTTGAAGGTTGAAAGTTGAAGGTTGAAACGTTCAACTTGTTAACCTAACCAAGTTTCGACCCCACTCTCCGTTAAAGGCACAGGAACTCAGGTTTTATGCAGATCAGCGATAACCCTAAGGGGAATTTGACACAACACACAGGTTTCAATAGTCAAAACCAGGAGACTCGGTTCCCCACACGGATGGCAACCGTTAGCCGTACCACGGGTGAAACGGATGTGCAGGTTAGTTTGAATTTGGATGGTACAGGCGCTTGCACTGCCGCTACAGGCATCCCATTTTTAGACCACATGTTGCATCAGATTTCTTCGCATGGGCTGATCGATCTGGACGTGCAGGCCAAGGGGGACATTGAAATTGATGACCACCACACCAATGAAGATGTGGGGATTACACTGGGGATGGCGTTAGGGAAGGCACTCGGCGATCGCAAAGGGATTGTTCGCTTTGGTCATTTCCTTGCCCCCCTCGATGAGGCGTTGGTTCAGGTTACCCTCGACTTTTCCGGGCGTCCTCACTTAAGCTACGGCTTGGAGATTCCGACGCAGCGTGTGGGAACCTACGACACTCAGTTGGTGCGAGAGTTCTTTGTGGCAGTGGTAAATCACTCTCAGATGACGCTGCACATCCGCCAACTCGATGGGATTAATTCGCACCACATCATTGAGGCAACATTTAAGGCATTTGCACGGGCAGTCCGGATGGCAGTGGAAATCGATCCGCGTCGCGCTGGGATGATTCCCAGTTCTAAGGGCGTTTTGTAATAATCTCTACCACCAACCCTTTCTGGGTATGGTGGTGGATTGCCAACTTCACAACAGAAACGTCTTGGCTCCAAGGTACTTGTTTAGCAAGTAAAGTAAACTTGGCTCCGCTTCAATCCGACGGAACGTAGGAGAGCATAAATTCTTGCTCCAAGAGGGTACTGTCGCCAATTTTGGGAAGTGCTAGGATTCTGTCTAATCTTCTAGTCCCTATGGCTACTAAAAAATGGATCCCCTAACAATTGCCGCAGGTATAGTGGGCATCATTGCTGGTCTTGTAGGCATTCCTGCTGCCGTAGTGCAAATGCTCGACTATATCCAAAAGCAACGTGAGAAAAAGAGTGTAACCCAACAGGCAGCTGAATTACCGCAGGCTCAGAATCCTTCAAGTTCGATTCCTGTTGTTGCTACGCCTGAGGGGGGAACTGCAAAACTGCGTCAAGATTGGGGAGAGGCGGTTGATATCTCGGTTTTCTATGGACGCACCGAAGAACTTGCCAAGTTAGAACAGTGGATTGTGCAGGAACGCTGCCGATTGGTGGCACTGTTAGGCATGGGAGGAATCGGTAAGACAACTCTATCGATCAAGGTGGCACAACAGATTCAGGATGAGTTTGAGTATGTCATTTGGCGCAGTCTCCGCAATGCTCCACCCATACAAGAAATCCTGGCAGACATTATCAAGTTTCTGTCCAACCAGCAAGACACTGATTTACCCGAAACCGTAGGCGGTAGGATATCGCGATCGCTTGATTATTTACGCTCGAAACGTTGTCTCATCGTACTGGATAATGCCGAATCGATTTTACAAGGAAGCGACCATGCAGGAGAGTATCGAGAAGGCTATGAGGATTATGGTGAGCTAATCAGGCGAGTCGGAGGAACATCCCATCAAAGCTGCTTAGTCCTGACGAGCCGAGAAAAACCGAAAGAAGTTGCTTCCTCTGAAGGCGAAACACCCTCAGTTCGTTCCTTGCAGCTAAAAGGTTTGAAAGCGGTAGAGGGAGAAGAAATCTTTAAAGTCAAAGGTCTTTCTGGCTCAGAAGAGGAACAGATAAAACTGATTGAATTCTATAAAGGTAGCCCTCTTGCCTTAAAGATTATTTCAACAACGATTAAAGAATTATTTGATGGCAATATTGCTGAATTTTTAGCGCAAGGTTCTGTAGTTTTTGGGCAAGTGCGTGACCTTCTAGAGCAGCAGTTTAATCGGCTGTCAGATTTGGAGCGGGAGGTGATGTACTGGCTGGCAATTAATCGGGAGCCAGTTTCACTATCAGAATTGCGAGAAGATATTGTCTCGCTGGCATCGCCGCCAAAGTTGATTGAAGCGGTGCAGTCTTTGGTTAGGCGATCGCTCATCGAAAAAAGCAGTGCCCTCTTCACGCTGCAACCTGTTGTCATGGAGTATCTGAGTGACCGCTTGATTGAGCAAGTCTGTGCAGAGATTCAAACAGGGAAAATAGACCTTTTTAATAGTCAGGCTCTGATTAAGGCAACGGCGAAAGATTACGTAAGGGAAACTCAAGTTCGCCTCATTCTTAAACCCATTGCAGAAAGGTTGCTCACTACCTTAGGGGCTAAGGCTTCTGTGCCTCTACGAGAAATTATCACAACCCTACGGGAGCAATCTCCACATCAACCTGGGTATACGGGTGGAAATATTCTCAATCTACTTTCCCAACTCCAAACAGATTTGAGCGGCTTAGATTTTTCTAATTTGAGAATTTGGCAAGCCTACCTACAGGGCATGACTTTACAACATGTTAATTTCGCTCACTCTGACTTATCCAAATCTGTTTTTACTCAAGCCTTCGACAAAATTACAGCAGTGGAATTTAGCCCCGATGGAAAACTTTTAGCCACAAGTGATGTCGTTGGTCAGGTTCGGATTTGGCACGTTGGGGATGGTCAGCAAATTCTGACCTTTCAGGGACATACCAATTGGATATCATCGATCGCTTTCAGTCCCAATGGTCAACTGCTTGCCGTTAGTGGCAGTAGCGACCCAACCGTGAAGCTGTGGGAGATTAACACTGGGCAGTGTCTCCAAACTTTGCAGGGGCATAGCAATTGGGTAACGTGGGTTGCGTTCAGTCCCGGTGGTCAAATTCTAGCTAGTGGCAGTGATGACCAAACAGTGAGGCTGTGGGAGGTGAACACTGGGAATTGTCTACAAATTTTGCAGGGTCATAGGGATAAAGTGCGATCGCTTGCCTTCAGTCCCAATGGTCAAATTCTAGCTAGTGGCAGTGATGATTCAATAGTCAGGCTGTGGGAGGTGAGTACTGGAAATTGTCTACAAATTTTGCAGGCTCATACTCAAAAGGTACGATCGCTTGCCTTCAGTCCCGACGGTCAAACCTTGGCTAGTAGCAGTAATGACTCAACCGTGAAGCTGTGGGAGGTGAGTACTGGAAATTGTCTGAAATCTCTACAGGAAAATAATGACATCAGTAGAATTGCTTTCAGTCCCAATGGTCAAATTCTAGCTAGTGGCAGTGATGACTCAACAGTGAGGTTCTGGGAGGTCAGCACTGGGCAATGTCTCCGAATTTTACAGGGTCATACTAATAAGGTGCGATCGATTGCTTTCAGTCCCGATGGTCAAACGTTAGCGAGTAGCAGTGATGACTCAAGCGTGAGGCTATGGGAGGTCAGCACTGGGCAATGTCTCCGAATTTTGCAGGGTTATACCAATAGGGTACGGTCGGTTGCCTTAAGCGCGGATGACCGACTGATCGCTAGTGGCAGTGGTGACCAACAGGTGCGGTTGTGGGAGGTTAGTACTGGGCAATGCTTGAAAACTTTACAGGGTCATAGCGGCGGGGTACAGTCCGTTGCCTTCAGCCCCAATGGTCAAACTCTAGCTAGCAGTGGTGACCAAACAGTGCGGTTGTGGGACGTTACTACGGGTCATAGCCTCCATGTTTTGCCCGGTCATCACAGTTGGGTACAGTGCGTTGCCTTCAGTCCCGATGGTCAACTGCTTGCTAGTGGCAGTGGCGATCAAACAGTGCGGCTGTGGGAAGTCACTACAGGTCATTGCCTCCATGTTTGGCAAGATCATAGCAGTGAGGTGCGGTGCGTTGCCTTCAGTCCTGATGGTCAATTGCTGGCTAGTGGCAGTCGTGACGGAACGGTACGGCTGTGGGAGGTTAGTACTGGGCAATGCCTGCAAACTCTACAGGGTCATAGCGGTTGGGTAGAGTCCATCACCTTCAGCCTCGATGGTCAACTGCTTGCTAGTAGCAGTCTCGACCAAACGGTAAGGTTGTGGACAGTTGGCACTGGGCAATGCCTGCAAACTCTGCAAGGACAAAGCAGTTGGGGAGAGTCCGCCACCTTTAATCCTGACGGTCAAATCTTAGTTGGTAGCGGTGATGACCAAACAGTGAAATTGTGGGAGGTTCGCACTGGGCAATGCCTGCAAACTCTACGAGGGCACACTGATAAGGTTTGGTCTGTTGCTTTCAGCTCCGATGGTCAAACCCTGGTTAGTGGAAGCCAAGATGAGACCGTTAAGATTTGGAATGTCAAGACGGGTGAGTGCCTGAAGACGCTGATAGCTGCTAGACCCTATGAAGGTATGAATATCACGGGAGTTACAGGCTTGGCGGAAGCACAGAAAGCGATGTTGAAAACTCTGGGGGCGGTTGAGATTTGAGAATGGGGATAGTTGGGTGCGATGCGTCAGGAGAAAGCGCGATCGCAAGTAGGATTTACAAGTTAGCGATCGCACTCCCACTCACTCACCAAACCCTTGATACTGCATGAGGGTCACAGAAATCATCGGCAATAATTTAGACACCAATTGAGATAGGCCAAACTTCCACTTTAGGGATTGGGGTAACTCTTGCCAAGCAATGGGCACAAAACCAAAGTGAGTATAAAACGTTGCCAACCGACTGCCCAAACATTCCAGATACAGTGGTTCGGTTGCCTCCTGAATCAAATGCTTAACTAAAAAGTTCCCCAAACCTCGATTTCGCCAAGCCGATGCAACCACTAAACTCCCCAATTCTTGTGCCTGAGCAAAGCTACGCAACTGTCCACAAGCAACAACACTCCCCTCACATTCAATCACCCAAAACTTTGACCAGCGCACCTGAGTCGGATCGAGTTTGGCACTCAGCACTAATTTGCGAATCGCCCAGATATCCTGGGCACAAGCTCGACGCAGAATACACCCAATTGGTAAAATAAAAGGCTGCTCAGTCATTTGGCCTCTAGGATGAACGCTTTGGCGGACCGCAATCGTCCGGCAACGCATCGAGAGTAACACCCAACGCTCTACAAAACGCCTTCATTTGGGGAATTGTTAGTTCCGGTTGATATTCACCCCTCTCCCAAGCACTCACAGCTCTTTGAGAGATGGGTTTAGTTCCCGTTTTGTCAGGAATTTGCTGAGCGAGTTCAGATTGAGTTAGACCGGCCTGAATCCGTAGCCTTTTTAAGGGTGATATCGGCTCCTCTGGATTGAGTGGTGCTTGTGACATGATTGCACAGTTGGATTAGGGGTGAGTAAATCGGATTTCGATACACCTGTAAAATCATTCTCATCTGTCAAAACTGGTAAACCCGTGACTGAACAGGAAAATTTGCTTGGCTCACCATTTCGGCAGCCCCGATTACCCCTTCCCCCACCGATGATGATGTCTGAGGAAGGCTCTTTCGCCTACTTCACATTAACTCAGCGAATGCCAGCGATTGTCCAACGGGTGATCGATGAAAACGATTTTCCCACATCCATTGTGAACAACTTGGCAAGCCTGATTCAATCTTTGCCCAATGGAATTGTGCGTTCCCTCGACGACGAAGCGCCAGATTTGAGCGAGTGGAATCAATATCTTCAACCCTATATCGGACAGCGCTGGTTAGACATTCCCTGGTTTTTTGCAGAGGCATACTTCTTCCGTCGTATCCTTGAGGCAACCCATTACTTCCAAGCTGGAAGCACTCAAGACGTCGATCCATTTGCTCTACAAAAACGCAGGGGTTTGGAGACAACCCTGGTTTCCATTCGGGAACTGAGTACACGAGTCAATCACTGGATAGAGCAAGCAAAACATGATCAGGGCAACCTAGAGCCAAAAAGTTTGATTGCTCTACTCTATTCGGTTTTGTGGGGTAATCGGGCTGATATGAGTCTGTGGCCGATTGATGCCGGAGAATTGGATAGCAGCCAAGAAATTCACTTGGAACAAAATCACATCTTGGTCGATGATACGGCACTGATTGCTGAGCGAGTGGCTCGCTTTGAGGGGGTACGGATGGATGTGATCGTGGATAATGCAGGGTTGGAACTCGTCTGTGATTTATGCGTGGTGGACTTTCTGCTCACAAGTCACGCGGCTGAAGTGATTTACTTGCACCTGAAATCCCATCCCATGTTCGTATCGGATGCGATGATTCAAGATGTGCAAGACACGATCGAGTTTCTCGCCACTACCCGTGATCCGGATGTCCAATCCCTGGCGCAACGATTGCAAGATTATCTGGATCAAGGTCGTTTGCTCTGCCGTGAGGATACTTTTTGGACATCTCCCTTAGTATTCTGGGAAATGCCCGAACCCCTAAGGCAAGAGTTAGCTCAATCGACGCTAATTTTAATCAAGGGAGATGCGAATTATCGCCGATGCTTAGGCAATCGCACCTGGCCTTTTACAACGGCTTTTGCAGATATCGTCTGCTACTTTCCAGCACCCTTGGTAGCTCTACGCACTCTCAAGTCAGAACTGGTAGTGGGTTTAGGATTAGAGCAGATCGCAGCACTCAATCAGGAAGACTCAGAGTGGTTAACCAATGGGCAATGGGGTGTGATTCAATTTGTCGATCCAACAGCTATAACGGCTGCGCCCTAATCCTCGTTTTCTCAGATAGCCGTTACCTGTTAACAATTTTCAACCAACCAAAAACCTGCTCTGCCGTTAACTTTAACTTAGTGCTTTCAAGAACTTGCAAGCGAGCGCTCGCTCTATATACTTCAGGTTCTTGCTTGGGTTTAAACGTGAGGATAGAGTGATCGTCCGGATCGATGAGCCACCCTAACTGACAGCCATGTCGCAGACAATGCAGAATGTTGTCAATCACCCGGTTAGCCTTCTGTTCGGGTGAGAGAATCTCAATTGTCCAATCTGGGGGTTCGACAAAGTTGTCTTCTGGCTCTCCTTCCTCATCCAGCTGAATCCGGTTCCATGCCACCACTGCAACATCAGGTACAACAGAACGCCCGCCAAAGGTACAACGAAGTTCAGGAAGTGCCGTATAGTCTTCCGTGTGGCTATCAATGACAGCCAGTAGCCGCTTTTGTAACAGAGAGTACCTCGTTTTTGGCATCGGCTTCTGAATCGCATTCCCATTAATGTACTTCCATGCCGGGGATTCCTCGATATCAGGAAGCTTGAGAAAGTCTTCAAGGGTGAGGGGTTTAACCGATGCAGGCGTCATAGCTGTTTGGCGGTTGTTACTCTAATTTTCTCATGGAGTTCTTAAAGCGCGTTTTATCCTTTCAAAAATACTGATTGTGTTTTGTTTAAAGTCGTCTCGAATCAAGCCATTTTTATCTAGAAGTCCTACCACCTCAGCACGCTCACTCCGAGCAGGCTTTGTACGTACATCATCAGCAGGAATAACCTCGAATGAATAATGTGGGAATTGTTGCTCAAGTGAAGTTTGCATATAAGTCATATTTTTATCCAGAATACCAACAACACGCTCAAAACCTAACTCTTGCAACATAGAGGCAATAACAGGCATCTTAGGCGCTCCGCCAACGCCCCAGCCATAAAAATCACCAGATATTGTTATCTCCAGTTGCTCAAGGACTTTCGGAAAGAATATAACATCCTCCTGACCTTCAACCAGTATCACACCATCTTCTAAGAAGAAAACTTCACTTGCATCTAAGCCTAGTACATGGGGATTGTTGAGATCTCGAAGAAAGTTGCCTATTTTCTTTTTGGTTTCATTGGTCAGTTCAAAGACGACAGAGCGATCTTCACGCTTTCGTACTCTAATAATAGAGGCACCAGATGCAATTGCCTTCCCGTCTATTAGTTGAGGTGAATGTGTCGCAAAGATAATCTGTCTGTCCTTTGCCAAATCACATAGAACTTTACGAAGCCTTTTCTGAAAATAGGGGTGGAGAGATAATTCTGGTTCGTCAATAACAATGATATTTCCTGGCTTTGAATCATATAGTGCATCAACAATGAAGAAGAGACTTACGAGACCCTCTCCCATTCCGTCGCTCGTGTGGAATTCGCTACCAGTGCGGAACTTTAAGTAGTACTGTCCTGTATTACTTTGGTCTATGTACCAATCTGGTACAGGATTTATTATTTGTTCCAAGATTTTGTTGAAGCCTTCCCTGTTGTCTTGAATCTGAAATAAACGGTAGTGAAAGTTAAGTGCAGACCCCCGTGTTGCAGGTAGCTGAAAACTATCTATGTATTGTTCTCTCTTCTTAAAAATTACTTCTTTTCCAAAATATGGGTTGAAAGTTCGCCGAGACGGTAGGACAAATATTCGAGAATGAAGTGGCTCGATATCTGGCGAGTTCCACTGAGTCTCACTGCCACCTCTAGGCACGGTTGCGAGCTCTTTATACTGCCCTTCCGAGTTTTGAACTGTAAACCTGACCCGATCGCCAGCACGCTTATTTCGCTTACCCTCAGCAAAGCTCGGAGGAGTGTGGGGAGGACGCGATATAGCGTGAAGGGCTTCGATAATCGTAGATTTTCCAGCATTGTTGGGTCCAACTAGGATTGTTAGACCACTACCACGTTCATTGTTCGGAAGTGCAAAGTTTACAATCTCTGCCTCGGCAAATCCACGGTAACTATGAATCTCTAGACTTTTAAGCCAGATCATAAAGTAGTGACGGTACATGAGTACTAGCGTAACGCAGCGTTCACCGTAATCATCTGCTGCATTGCAATGCAATGCACTCTACGTCTGTCGTGTTAGTGAACGTAGTGAAAATTCGTTTCTCTAGTTGCCTTATCCAGTACAGGCTCTCTTTCACTCCACCACTACCCGTCCCAACCGTTTCAAAATCCGTAAAACCCCGCCTAACTCATGCCGCCGAGGAAACAGTGAAAATGTCCGCGATGCGTCATATTGTGGAGCATTTCCTTGACTTAGCTTCAAAAACACAAACTCATCACCGTTTGTTGCCATGCCGAATACCGGACGTTCGCTCTGCGGACTAGCCAACATATAAGCTAGTGCAGGCTGGCAGAAATAACCCACCAGTCTAAACCGTCTTTGGGTAGCCTTCGTACTTCCACTCAAATGGTTTAGCCAGGGTTCGGTTGAAATATTCAATAAATACCAAAATGCGATCGCTTAAATCTTTAGTTGAAGTGAAACTGGAGCGCTTGAGCAAGCGTCTCATCAGGATGC